>NZ_JBAMDI010000161.1:0-20911 GCF_036961695.1 Pseudomonas sp. CGJS7
GAGGCCGGAACAGGTCGGCGCTTAGTCGCGGTATTCGCACAGGTAAGCGGTATCCACCTTCACCTGCAGCTGGAACTTGCTGTCAGCCGGCACGTTGAACTTGTCACCGGCGTTGAAGGTTTCCCAGTTGTCGCTACCTGGCAGTTTCACGGTCAGCGCGCCCGATACCACATGCATGATCTCGCGCTTGGCAGTGCCGAATTCGTATTCGCCCGGAGCCATGACGCCGACAGTGGCCGGGCCTTCTTCGCCCGAGAATGCGATCGACTTGACGGTGCCGTTGAAGTACTCGTTGACCTGGAACATGGGCGACTCCTGAAAAGAGGTGCTGAAAAAGGGCTGGCCAGTATGCCCAAGCCCACAGGCGTCGTCATCTGCTATCAGGGGCTGCTGGCGGGCAGGGTCAACGGTAATAGCCGCGCCGTGTTTCGCGCATCTTCCAGGGCCCTGTGCTGCTGCCCGCAAAAGTGCATGCCGGCCAGTTGCAGGGCGCCGTTCAGGCCGGTGGGGCGCTGCAGGTGGCGGGCCTTGGCAAAGCGTTGCTTGAGGTTGATGTGCGGCAATGTGCGCAGCAGGCTGTCGAGGCTGTGCTGCTGCCACTCCTGGTGCAGTTGCTGGCGGTCGTAGTCGCCCCAGCTGACCCAGGCCTGAAGCTGCCCGCGGTGGTGCCCCAGCCAGCGCTCGAAGCTTGCCCACACCTCGCGAAACGGCGCGGCGCTGTCCACGTCGGCCTGGCTGATGTGGGTCAGCTCACGGCAGAACGGGGTCAGCTGCGGCCGCCGCCGTGGCTTTACAAAACGCTGGAAATGGTCGACCTCGCGGCCTTCGCGGGTAACCAGGCTTGCGCCGATTTCAATGACTTCCATCTCTGTAACCGGCCACCCACCATCGTCGGTGGTGGCTTCCAGGTCGATCACCAACCAATGGCCCATACCAGGCTCCCCTGCAGATCCTGCTAGAGCGTAGCCAATGTCCGGGCATACGGCATCCTATGGCATTTTGCCGCCTGCTTTGGCACAAAGAGCAGGCGTCAGTAGTTGTGTCGCCCCTGGAAAACGCCTAGCTTAAGCGCATACAGGCATAAACCGTGATGAGTGTCCGTCTTGACTCCAGCGCCCGGCCTCAAGGCCTTGTCCACCCTGATGCTGCTGGCCGTGTTCTGGTTGGCGGCACCGGTATGGGCTGGCGAGGCGGTTGAAGTGAAGATTGGCGCAGCCCATTTCCCGCCTTACACAGTGCGCCCCGAGCAAGGTGCCGATACCGGTTTGCTGCCGCAGTTGGTCGATGCACTCAACCGGGCGCAGCAGCACTATCACTTCGTTCTGGTGCCTACGTCTATCCAGCGGCGCTTCGGTGACTTCCAGCAGGGCCGCACCGACATGGCGATTTTCGAGAACCCACAATGGGGCTGGGAGCAGATTGCCCATCAGACCGTGGACATGGGCCTGGAAGATGCCGAAGTGTTCGTCGCCCGCAAGGCAAACGGCAATGATCCGCATTATTTCGATGACCTGCGCGGCAAACGCCTGGCCTTGTTCAACGGCTACCACTACGCGTTTGCGAGCTTCAACGCTGACCCGGACTACCTGCGCAAGACATACAACGCGACCCTGACCTATTCCCACGACAGCAACCTGCTGATGGTGCAGGCCGGCCGCGCCGATATTGCCCTGGTCACGCGTTCCTACCTCAGTGATTTCCTGGCACGCAACCCGGCGAGCAGGGCGCATTTGGTGCCTTCGCAACGCATTGACCAGGTCTATCACCACTACGCCTTGCTGCGCCCGGGGGCGCCTATCGGCGAGCAGTCGTTCGCTGCCCTGCTGCGTGGCCTGCGTGACAGCGGTGAACTGGCGCGCATCTTCGAGCCGTACCGAATCAAGGTGGCTGCACCGCAAGACTAAATTCCCGTGTTGCGGCAACGTTCCCTGCAGTGTGCCTTTTCTTCATTTTCGTGAGTCAAGCCCATGCCGTTCGATGCCGCTTCGCAGCCACAGTCACCGCCACGCTGGCGCAGCCTCAGTGCCGAGGAGGGCGACAGCTGGTTAAGCCTGGCCCTTGAAGGCCGCCCCCTGATCCAGTTGCGACTGGAGGTTGGCGCTTCTCTGCACGTTCACCTTGAGCGCTTTTGCCCCGAGCGCCCCTACCAAGCCTTGTGGGCCGCCTGTTATTGGTTGTTGTCGCGCGATACGGCCTGCCAGCGCCTGACCTGGCACCTGCCCGAAGTGTTGCCGCAGGCGTTGGCCAGTGGCCTGCTGCTGGCCGGTGAACAGCCTGGCCAGTACCTGTGCGAGCGCGCACTGTTCTGGCAACTGCCGCAGCCGTGGCTGGGCGAGTCGGTTGCCGGGGTATATCCGCAGCAGATGCAGATCAGCAACGGCAAGCGTCACCCGCGCCGGGCGCCCAAGCCGCGGGGCGAAGTGTACCGGCGCTTCGATGCGCGCTTGGGCAGTTGGGTATCGCTGCGTACCCTGGAGATCGAGCATGACCTGGAGCGTTTCAACCGCTGGCAGAACAACCCTCGCGTGGAGGCGTTCTGGCAGGAGGGTGGCACGCTGGAGCAGCACCGCGAATACTTGGCCAAGCTCGAAGCCGACCCGCATACGTTGACGTTGATCGGTTGTTTCGATGACGAGCCGTTTGCCTACTTCGAGGCGTACTGGGCCAAGGAGGACCGCATTGCCCCCTTCTACCCGGCCGATGACTACGACCGTGGTATCCATATGCTGGTGGGAGAGGAGAGCCACCGAGGGCCGCACAAGGTGGCCAGCTGGCTATCGGCGTTGGTGCACTACCTGTTCCTGGATGACCCGCGCACCCAGCGGGTGGTGGCCGAGCCGCGCGCCGACAATGGCAAGATGATTGGCTACATGCACGACCAATGTTTCCATTGCGACAAGGAGTTCGACTTTCCTCACAAGCGGGCGGCGTTGATGATTCTGGGGCGGGAGCGGTTTTTCGATCGTTGCAAGCTGACGTAGGGGCTAGTGTGGTGTTTCACAAATAACGACCATAACTCGCGGCGCTTTTTGCGCTCATGCGGCGTTGTCGCTCCTCGCCGTAGCTGGGCTACGACTCGTCGCGACGCCTTGCCTGAACGCAAAAATCGCTCGCGAGTTATTGGCCGTATTTGCAAAACACCACACTAGCGCTGCAAGCAAAAGCGAGAGCGATCCAGGTTCGCTCTCGCGTTTGCTTGCAGCCATCTTCAGGCCTGCCGACTGGCCGTCTTGCGACAATGCACCAGCGCATCGCGGATCATGAAGTTGACCAAGGTCGGCGATACGCCCAGTTCCTTGGCAATGTCCTTCTGCGGCACGCCATTAAGGCGGTACATCTCGAAAGCATAGCGGGTGCGCGGCGGCAGTTCGTTCAAGGCCTCCGCGATGTCATTCAGCGCGGCGCGGTTGATGTGGGTGGCTTCGGGCGAGGCGTTCTGCACCACCACGTTCATGCCTTCCTCCTCACTACCGGAGTACTTCAGCTCCATCGCCTGCTTGCGATAGTGGTCAATCGCCAGGTTGCGCACGATCTGGAACAGGTAGCTCAGCTGGGCCTTGAACGATGAGGTGATCTGCGGGGCGGTGCTGAGCCGGAAAAAGGCATCCTGTACCACGTCCTCAGCCCGCGAACGGCAGCCTGTGATGCGGGCGGCGATCTTGACCAGGATGCTGCGGTTGTCGACGAAGGCCTGCAGTAATGGTGAATCGCACTTACTTGTGGATAGTTGTTCCGCCATGGAAATCACCTTGTCACAGAGGGGAGAGGAGGCGCCCAAGGTTGGGAAGCTTCCTACGACGTGCGACAAACTATTCAAGATGATAATAATTGTCAAATGCGAAATGTAATTAGTATCTGTGGGTTTCAGTTCTAAAGCGCGGTTGGCTTTGGGGGTATGCCTTATCAACCCTTAAAGCCTGACCTGCCCGCTAATTTCTCTCCCTGCCCATCCGTTCCCCTGTGTACATCCCCGGTCGCATACGTTGCCCGCCCACGTTAGCGGAGCAGCTGTCAGACCTAACCAGACACTGGCAGGAACACCCAATGACGGACGCCTTCGAACTCCCGCTCTCGCTGGTCCAGGCCCTGGCGCAACGCGCCGCGCAGACCCCGGACAGGATTGCCCTGCGCTTTCTCGCCGACACGCCCGGTGAGCAGGCCGTGCTCAGCTACCGGGACCTCGACCAGCGTGCACGCACCATCGCCGCCGCCTTGCAGGCGCGCGCCAGCTTCGGTGACCGTGCCGTGCTGTTGTTCCCCAGCGGGCCAGATTACGTGGCGGCGTTCTTCGGCTGCCTGTATGCGGGCGTGATCGCGGTGCCGGCCTACCCGCCGGAGTCCGCGCGCCAGCAGCACCAGGAGCGTTTGCTGTCGATCATCGATGACGCCGAGCCGCGCCTGCTGCTGACCGTGGCGGCGCTGCACGACAGCCTGCAGGGCCTGGAAGCCCTGGCGGCGGACAATGCCCCCCAACTGCTGGCAGTGGATGGCTTGGACCCGGCCTTGGCTGCGAACTGGCGTGAACCCGTGCTCAAGGGCGATGACATCGCCTTCCTGCAGTACACCTCCGGCTCCACCGCGCTGCCCAAGGGCGTGCAGGTCAGCCATGGCAACCTGGTGGCCAACGAGCAACTGATCCGCCAAGGCTTTGGTATCGACCTCAACCCCGACGATGTGATCGTCAGCTGGCTACCGCTGTACCATGACATGGGCCTGATCGGCGGCCTGCTGCAGCCGATCTTCAGTGGCGTGCCTTGCGTGCTGATGTCGCCGGGGTACTTTCTGGCCCGGCCGTTGCGCTGGTTGCAGGCCATCAGCGAATACGGTGGCACCATCAGCGGCGGGCCCGACTTCGCTTATCGCCTGTGCAGCGAGCGGGTCAGCGAGGCTTCGCTGGCCGGGCTCGACCTGAGCCGCTGGCGCGTGGCCTATTCCGGCTCCGAGCCGATCCGCCAGGACAGCCTGGCCACCTTCGCCGACAAGTTCCAGGCCTGTGGCTTCGACCCGCAGAGCTTCTTCGCCAGTTATGGCCTGGCCGAAGCCACCCTGTTCGTTAGCGGCAGCCGTCGTGGCCAGGGTATCGCCGCGCTTGAGCTGGATGCCAAAGCCTTCGCCGCCAACCGCGCCGAACCCGGCACTGGCAGCGTGCTGATGAGTTGCGGCTTCCCGCAGCCGGGGCACGCGGTACGCATCGTCGAGCCGCAACAGTTGCAAGTGCTGGGCGACAACCAGGTGGGGGAAATCTGGGCAGGCGGCCCGAGCATCGCCCGGGGCTACTGGCGCAACCCAGAAGCCAGCGCTCGAACCTTCGTCGAAATGGACGGCCAGACCTGGCTGCGTACCGGCGACCTGGGCTTCATGCGTGACGGCGAGGTATTCGTCACCGGGCGCCTGAAGGACATGCTGATCGTGCGTGGGCAAAACCTGTACCCACAAGACCTGGAGAAAACCCTCGAGCGCGAAGTTCAGGTGCTGCGCAAAGGCCGTGTGGCAGTGTTCGCCGTCGAGCACCAAGGCGAGGAGGGCATCGGTGTCGCGGTGGAGATCAGCCGCAACGTGCAAAAGGCACTCAAGCCCCAGGACCTGATCAAGACCCTGCGCCAGGTCGTCGCCGACGCCTGCCGACAGGCCCCGGCCGTGGTCCTGCTGCTGAACCCCGGCGCGCTGCCGAAGACCTCCAGCGGCAAGTTGCAGCGCTCTGCCTGCCGGCTGCGCATGGACGATGGCAGCCTGGACTGCTATGCCCGTTTCCCTGAGGTGAGCGAAGCCGGTACCCGTGCATCCCCTGGCGACGAGCTGCAAGCACGCATCGCCGCTGTGTGGCGCGACATCCTCAAGGTAGAGGCGGTGGTCGCGGACGACCACTTCCTGCTGCTGGGCGGTAACTCCATCGCAGCCACCCAGGCCACAGCGCGCCTGGCCGATGAGTTGGGTATCGACCTGAGCCTGCGTACCCTGTTCGAGGCGCCGGTACTGGCCGACTACAGCAAGGCTGTGGCACAGATCATCGCCGATGGCGCTGCAGCCACCACGGCCATCGCCACGCTGGAGCGCGCCCGGGCGTTGCCCCAGTCGCTGGCGCAAAACCGCTTGTGGCTGCTGTGGCAGCTGGAACCGCAATCAGCGGCCTACAACATTCCCGCCGGCTTGCACCTGCGTGGCGAGCTGGATGTCAATGCTCTGCAAGTGAGCTTCCAGGCACTGGTGGCGCGCCATGAATCGCTGCGTACTGTGTTCAGCGAAGAGAATGGCCAGGCGCTGCAGCGTATCCTGCCTCAACAGCCGTTCAGCCTGCACCGCCTGGACCTTGAAGGGCACTCGCCCGAGCAGGTCGCCGCGCTGCGGGAAACCGAGGCCCGCCAGCCGTTCGACCTCACCCAGGGCCCGCTGCTGCGGGTAACCCTGGTGCGCCTGGGCGACGAAGAGCATCAGCTGTGGGTGACCCTGCACCACATCGTTGCTGACGGCTGGTCGCTGAACATCCTGCTCGAAGAATTCGCCAAGCTGTATGCCGCTCGCTGCCAAGGCCTGGAGGCCAACCTGGCGCCGCTGCCCCTGGGGTACGCCGACTACGGCAGCTGGCAGCGGCAATGGCTGGCTGACGGTGAAGCCGAACGCCAGTTGCAGTACTGGAAGGCACACCTTGGTGGTGAGCTGCCGGCGCTCGACCTGTGCACTGACCACCCGCGCGCCAGCCAGCGCGAGCACAGCGCTGCGCGCTTCAACCTCAAGGTGCCGGCCAGGCTTGGCGAAGCGCTCAAGAGCCTTGCCCACCAGCAGCAGGCCAGCCTGTTCATGGTCCTGCTGGCAGGTTGGCAGGCGCTGCTGCAGCGCTACAGCGGCCAGGCCGATATCCGCGTCGGCGTGCCCAACGCCAGCCGCTTGCGCCTGGAAACCCAAGGCATGGTCGGTTTCTTCATCAATACGCAGGTGCTGCGCGCGCAATTCGATGGCCGTCACTCGTTTACCCAGTTGCTGACCCAGGTACGACAGGCCACGTTGCAAGCCCAGGCTAATCAGGACCTGCCCTTCGAACAGCTTGTCGAAGCCCTGAAAGATGCGCGCGAACAGGGCCTGTTCCAGGTCATGTTCAACCACCAGCAACGCGACCTGTCAGCCCTGCGGCGTCTGCCGGGGCTGTTGGCCGAAGAGCTGGCGTGGCACAGCCGCGAAGCCAAGTTCGACTTGCAGTTGCACAGTGAGGAGGACCATCTGGGCCGCCTGAGCCTGGCCTTCGACTACGCCACGGAGCTGTTCGAAGCCAGCACCGTCGAACGTCTGGCCCATCACCTGCTGGCGCTGCTGGAACAGGTGTGTGCCGCGCCGCAGCAGGCGCTGGGCGACGTGCAACTGCTGGATGAGCCCGGCCGTGCGCAGCTGCTGGGTTGGGGCCAGGCACCGGCCGCCGCAGCGCAGCACCTGTTGGTCGAACAACTCAATGAGCAGGCACGCCTGACGCCGCAGCGCACCGCCCTGGTTTGGGACGGGGGCAGCCTGGATTACGCCGGGCTGCACCAGCAAGCCAACCGCCTGGCCCACTACCTGCGTGACAAAGGCGTCGGCCCCGATACCTGTGTGGCCATTGCCATCGAGCGCTCACCGCAATTGCTGGTCGGCCTGCTAGCCATTCTCAAGGCCGGCGGTGCCTACGTGCCGCTGGATGTCGATTACCCTGCCGAACGCCTGGCCTACATGCTGGCCGACTGCGACGCCCGGTTGCTACTGAGCCACAGCAGCCTGCTGGGCAAGCTGCCGCAGGTCGACGGTGTCAGCGCCATTGCCCTCGACCAGTTGCACCTGGACAGCTGGCCCAGCCATGCCCCCGGCCTGCACCTGCACGGCGACAACCTGGCCTACGTTATCTATACCTCCGGCTCCACCGGGCAGCCCAAGGGCGTAGGCAATACCCATGCGGCGTTGGCCGAGCGCCTGCAGTGGATGCAGACGACCTATGCGCTGAATGACAGCGACGTGCTGATGCAGAAAGCGCCGATCAGTTTCGACGTCTCGGTGTGGGAATGCTTCTGGCCGCTGGTCACCGGCTGCAAGCTGGTGCTCGCCGGCCCTGGTGAACACCGCGACCCGCAGCGTATCGCTGCCCTGGTGCAGGCTTATGGGGTGACTACGCTGCACTTTGTACCGCCGCTGTTGCAGGTGTTCGTCCAGGAGCCGCAGGCGGGGGCCTGCAGTAGCTTGCGCCGGGTGTTCTCGGGTGGCGAAGCGTTGTCCGCCACGCTGCGTGACCGCGTGCTGCAGGTGCTGCCGCAGGTGCAGCTGCACAACCGGTACGGCCCGACCGAAACCGCCATCAACGTCACCCACTGGCACTGTCAGGTGGTGGACGGCGAGCGCTCGCCCATCGGCCGCCCGCTGGGCAATGTGCTGTGCCGCGTGCTGGACGATGAGCTGGAACTGAGCGCCCCCGGTGTGCCGGGCGAACTGTACCTCGGTGGCGCGGGCCTGGCCCGTGGTTACCTGGGCCGCCCCGGCCTCACTGCCGAGCGCTTCGTACCCCAGGCCGACGGCAATGGTCAGCGTCTGTACCGCAGTGGCGATCGCGCCCGCTGGCAGGTTCAGCTGGAGGCCCTGGAATACCTTGGCCGCCTCGACCAGCAGGTCAAGGTGCGCGGTTTCCGCGTCGAGCCCGAGGAAGTGCAGGCCTGCCTGCTGGCACAGGCAGGTGTGGAACAGGCGCTGGTGCTGATCCACAAGGACGCCGTTGGCGCGCAACTGGTCGGCTATTACAGTGGCAGCGCCCAGCCTGCCGAGGTGCTGGCCGTACTGGCTGAGCAATTGCCAGCCTACATGGTGCCGGCGCAACTCATCCCTTTGGCACAGATGCCACTGGGCCCCAGCGGCAAGGTCGACCGCAAGGCACTCCCTGCTCCAGTGTGGCAGCAGCGTGAGCATGTCGAGCCACGAACCGAGCTGCAACAACAGGTCGCGGCCATCTGGCGCGACGTGTTGAATCTGCCGCGCATTGGCCTGCAGGACGACTTCTTCGCCCTCGGTGGCCACTCGTTGCTGGCTACCCAGATCGTTTCGCGCACCCGCCAGGCCTGCGATGTCGAGCTGCCGCTCAAGGCCCTGTTCGAAGCCAGCGAGCTGGGCGCCTTCTGTGCCGAAATCGCCCGCCTGCGCGCGGCCGGCGAGCGCAATCTGCAGGGTGCAATAACCCGTGTCGACCGCCGTCAGGCGGTGCCGCTGTCGTACTCGCAGCAGCGAATGTGGTTCCTCTGGCAGATGGAGCCGGACAGCCCGGCGTACAACGTAGGCGGCATGGCACGCCTGCGCGGCACCCTGCACGTGGACGCCTTCGAGCGTGCGCTGCAGGCGCTGATCGTGCGTCACGAAACCTTGCGCACCACGTTCCCCAGCATCGACGGCGTGCCGTACCAGTGCGTGGCCGAAGACAGCGGCCTGCATCTGGACTGGCAAGACTTCAGCGCTTTGTCAGACGATGCCTGCCAGCAACGTTTGCAACAACTGGCCGACGACCAGGCGCACCAGCCCTTCGACCTGGAGCGGGGGCCGCTGCTGCGCGCCTGCCTGGTCAAGGCCAACGAGCGCGAGCACTTCTTTGTGCTGACGCTGCACCACATCGTGACCGAAGGCTGGGCCATGGACATCTTCGCCCGCGAGCTGGGCGAGCTGTACGAAGCCTTTGTCGATGACCGCGAGTCGCCACTGGCGCCGCTGCCGGTGCAGTACCTGGACTACAGCGTGTGGCAACGGCAATGGCTGGAAAGCGGCGAGGGCGCTCGACAACTGGCCTACTGGAAGCACCGCCTGGGCGACGAGCACCCGGTGCTGGCGTTGCCTGCCGACCGCCCGCGTCCGGCAGTCCAGAGCCACCGTGGCGAGCTGTACCGCTTCGAACTCGATCCGGCACTGGTGGCCCGCGTGCATGCTTTCAATAGCCAGCGCGGCCTGACCCTGTTCATGACCATGACCGCCACCCTGGCCGCCTTGCTGCACCGCTACAGTGGCCAGCGCGACCTGCGTATCGGCGCGCCGGTGGCCAACCGCATCCGTCCGGAAAGCGAAGGCCTGATCGGCGCTTTCCTCAACACCCAGGTGCTGCGCTGCGAGCTGGACGGCCAGATGACCGCCAGCGCGCTGCTGGAGCAGATTCGCCAGGCTGCCATCGAAGGCCAGTCGCACCAGGACCTGCCGTTCGACCAACTGGTAGAGGCCCTGCAGCCCCCACGCAGCAGTGCCTACAACCCGCTGTTCCAGGTGATGTGCAACGTGCAGCGCTGGGCCTTCCAGCAAAGCCGCACGCTGGCCGGCATGCAGGTGGACTACCTGGTCAACGATGCCAGCGCCACCAAGTTCGACCTGTACCTGGAGGTGACCGACCTGGACGGCCGGCTGGGCTGCTGCCTGACCTACAGCCGCGACCTGTTCGACGCCCCGCGTATCGCGCGCATGGCCGAGCACTGGCAACAACTGCTGGTCGGTTTGCTCGACAACCCGCAACACCGCCTGTGCGAACTGCCAATGCTGAGCAGTGCCGAGCAACAAGTGCTTACAGGCCAATTGCAGGGCGAACACGATTTCGACCTTGGCCAGACCCTCCACGGTCTGTTCGCCGCCCAGGCCGCGCGCACGCCACAGGCTGGCGCGCTGACCTTCGCCGGCCAGCACTTGACCTACGCCGAACTCGACCAGCAGGCCAACCGCCTGGCGCGTGCCCTGCGCGAACGGGGTGTCGGCCCGCAGGTGCGCGTGGGCCTGGCGCTGGAGCGCTCGCTGGAAATGGTCGTCGGCCTGCTGGGCATCCTCAAGGCCGGCGGCGCCTATGTACCGCTCGACCCCGAGTACCCGCTCGACCGCCTGCGCTACATGATCGAAGATAGCCGCATCGGCTTGCTGCTCAGCCAGCGTGCGCTGCTGCACACCCTGGGCGAGCTGCCTGAAGGCGTGGCCAGCTGGAGCCTGGAGGACGATGCCGCCAGCCTGGCGGCCTACAGCGATGCGCCGCTGGACAACCTCAGCCTGCCGCAGCACCAGGCTTACCTGATCTACACCTCAGGCTCTACCGGCAAACCCAAGGGCGTGGTGGTCAGCCATGGCGAGTTCGCCATGCACTGCCAGGCCGTGATCGCTGCATTCGGCATGCGCAGCGATGACTGCGAGCTGCACTTCTATTCCATCAACTTCGACGCTGCCAGCGAGCGCCTGTGGGTGCCGCTGTTGTGTGGTGCGCGCGTGGTATTGCGCGCCCAGGGGCAGTGGGGCGCCGAGGACATCTGCCAGTTGGTGCGCGAGCAGCAGGTGAGCATTCTGGGCTTTACCCCCAGCTACGGCAGCCAGCTGGCGCAGTACCTGGGCGGGCGGGGCGAACAATTGCCGGTACGCCTGGTGATTACCGGGGGCGAGGCGCTGACCGGCGAGCACCTGCAGCGTATTCGCCAGGCCTTTGCGCCGCAGCAGTGCTTCAATGCCTACGGCCCGACCGAAACCGTGGTCATGCCGCTGGCGTGCCTGGCCCCAGAGGCCTTGCCAGCAGACCTTGGCAGCGTACCGATCGGCCGCGTCATCGGTAGCCGTACGGCCTACATCCTCGACGAGGATCTGGCCTTGTTGCCGCAAGGCGGTATTGGCGAACTGTACGTCGGCGGCGCCGGCCTGGCCCAGGGTTACCACGACCGGCCAGGCCTCACTGCCGAGCGCTTTGTCGCCGACCCGTTCAGTGCCGAAGGCGGGCGCCTGTACCGTACCGGCGACCTGGTACGCCTGGGTACTGATGGCCTGGTGGAGTATGTCGGCCGTGCCGACCAGCAGGTGAAGATCCGCGGCTTCCGCATCGAACTGGGCGAAATCGAGAGCCGCCTGCTAGCGCACGAGGATGTCGACGAGGCCGTCGTGCTGGCGCTGGACTTGCCGGGCGGCAAGCAGTTGGTGGGCTATCTGGTGTGCAGGCAGGCCACCGCCGTTAACGACGTGCAACAACTGCTGCGCGAAGCGGTGAAAGCCGATGCCCGCCAGCACCTGCCCGACTACATGGTGCCTGCGCACCTGGTGCTGCTCGATAGCCTGCCGCTGATGGGCAACGGCAAGCTCGACCGCCGTGCGCTGCCGCTGCCGGACCTTGAGCAGGCGCGCCAGCAATACCAGGCCCCTGGCAATGAGGTGGAAGCACAGTTGGCGCAGATCTGGCGCGAGGTGCTCAACGTTGCCCGGGTCGGCGTGCAGGACAACTTCTTCGAGCTGGGGGGCGACTCGATCCTGTCGATTCAGGTGGTCAGCCGCGCCCGGCAGGCCGGCTTGCAATTCACCCCGCGCGACCTGTTCCAGCATCAGACCATCCAGACCCTGGCAACTGTGGTTCAGCTCAGCGAAGCCGCGAGCACGGTGGAGCAGGGACTGCGCCAGGGCCAGGCCGGGTTGACGCCGATCCAGCACTGGTTCTTCGACAGTGACGTGCCACAGCCGCAACACTGGAACCAGGCTGTGCTGCTGGAGGTGCGCCAACCCTTGGTTGAGGCCACCCTTGAACAGGCATTGGCTGCGCTGGTGCAGCACCATGACAGCCTGCGCCTGCGCTTCAGCGACGCCCAGGGCCGCTGGCAGGCCCAGTACGTGCAGCCTGGCGCCGAGCAACTGCTGTGGAGCGCCACTGTCGCCGATTTCAATGATTGTCAGGCACTCTACACTGACGTGCAGCGCAGCCTGGACCTGCAACAGGGGCCGCTGCTGCGCGCCTTGCTGGTGCGTGACGGGCGGGGCACCCAGCGGTTGCTGCTGGCGATTCATCACCTGGTGGTTGATGGCGTGTCCTGGCGGGTGCTGCTGGAAGACCTGCAGGCGCTGTACCGTGGCCAGCCTCTGCCGGCCAAGACCCACGCCGTCGGCGACTGGGCCGCGCGCCTGGCCAGCTACGCCGGCAGCGATTCGCTGCGTGACGAACTGGCCTGGTGGCAAGGCCAGCTGGGCGGTGTGCGTCGCGAATTGCCGTGCGACCATCCGCAGGGCGGCAATTTGCATCGCCATGCTCAAACCCTGGCCATCGGCCTGGACGTGGAGCAAACCCGACAGCTGTTGCAACTGGCCCCGGCGGCTTACCACACCCAGGTCAACGACCTGCTGTTGACTGCACTGGCGCGGGCCTTGTACCGCTGGAGCGGCGATGAAGAAGTGCTGGTGCAGCTCGAAGGCCATGGCCGTGACGGGCTGTTCGAAGACATGGACCTGACCCGCAGCGTCGGCTGGTTCACCAATGCCTACCCATTGAGCCTGCGTCCGCTGCCAGGTGAAGACGACGCGGCGCGGGCCGGTTCGATCAAGCGCATCAAGGAACAACTGCGCCATGTACCGCACAAGGGCCTGGGCTACGGCGTACTGCGCTACCTGGCGGATGCCGCCGGGCGCGAGCAGATGGCGGCCTTGCCGCAGGCGCGCATCACCTTCAACTACCTGGGCCAGTTCGACCAGCAGTTCGACAGTACAGCCTTGTTCCAGCCCCTGGAGGCCCCGGCCGGGTTGGCGCATGACCTCGATGCGCCGTTGCCCAACTGGTTGAGCGTCGATGGCCAGGTGTATGGCGGTGCTCTGCAATTGCGCTGGACCTTCAGCGCCGAGCGCTACGACCAGCAGACCATCGCGGGTCTGGCTGAGGCCTATCGTCAGGAGCTGCTGGCGCTGGTCGCGCATTGCCTGGCCGATGGCAATGGCAGCTTCACCCCATCGGACTTCCCGCTGGCGCACCTGACTCAGGAGCAGATCGACGCATTGCCGGTCCCGGCCGCGCAGATCGAGGACGTTTACCCGCTGACGCCGATGCAGGAAGGCATGCTGCTGCACACCCTGCTGGAGCCGGGCACTGGCCTGTACTACATGCAGGACCGCTACCGTATCAACAGTGCCTTGGACCCTGAGCGTTTCGCCCAGGCTTGGCAGGCGGTGGTGGCGCGCCACGAAGCGTTGCGCGCATCGTTCAGCTGGAACAGCGGCGAGGCGATGCTGCAGATCATCCACAAGCCGGGCAACCTGGCGGTGGACTACCAGGACTGGCGCGGCATGGCCGACGATGCCCAGGAGCAGCGCCTGCAGGCCCTGCACAAGCAGGAGCGCGAGGCCGGCTTTGCCTTGCTCAGCGAGGCACCGTTCCACCTGCGCCTGGTGCGCGTGGCCGATGAACGCTACTGGTTCATGATGAGCAACCACCACATCCTTATCGATGCCTGGTGCCGCTCGCTGTTGATGAACGATTTCTTCGAGGTCTACCAGGCCCTTGGCGAAGGCCGTCAGGCCCAACTGCCGGTGCCGCCGCGTTACCGCGATTACATCGGTTGGCTGCAACGCCAGGGCCTGGACGACGCACGCGCCTGGTGGCAAGCCAACCTGGCTGGCTTCGAACGTGCCACAGCCATCCCGAGCGACCGCCCGCTGCGCCATGACCACGCCGGTAGCGGCATGGTCGTCGGCGATTGTTATACCCGCCTTGAGGTGAATGATGGCGTGCGTCTGCGCGAACTGGCCCAGGCCCATCAGCTCACCGTCAACACTTTCGCCCAGGCGGCCTGGGCCCTGGTGTTGGCGCGTTACAGCGGCGACCGCGATGTGGCCTTTGGCGTGACCGTGGCCGGGCGCCCGGTGAGCATGCCGCAGATGCAGCGCACCGTCGGCCTGTTCATCAACAGCGTGGCCCTGCGCGTGCAGTTGCCCGCGGCGGGTGAGCGCTGCAGTGTGCGCCAGTGGCTGCAGGGCCTGCTGCAAAGCAACATGGAACTGCGCGAGTACGAATACCTGCCGCTGGTGGCGATTCAGGCGTGCAGCGAGCTGCCCAAGGGCCAGCCGCTATTCGACAGCCTGTTCGTGTTCGAGAATGCGCCGGTTGAAACCGCCGTGCTCGATCACGCCCAGCACCTGAACGCCAGCTCCGACTCGGGCCGTACCCACACCAACTTCCCGCTGACGGCGGTGTGCTACCCGGGTGATGACCTGGGCCTGCACCTGTCTTTCGACCAGCGCTACTTCGACTGCCCGACCGTCGAGCGCCTGCTGGCCGAATTCAAGCGCCTGCTGCTGGCGCTGGTACAAGGTTTTGAAGGAGAGGTGAGCGAGCTACCGCTGCTGAGCGCCCAGGAGCAAGGCTTCCTGCTGGAGGACTGCAACCGGACCGAGCGGGTTTATCCGCTGGAACAGAGCTACATCGCGCAGTTCGAAGCGCAGGTCGTGGCGCATCCGCAGCGTACCGTGGCCCGCTGCCTGGAGGCCTCCTATGATTACGCCGGGCTGAACCTGGCGGCCAACCGCCTGGGCCATGCGCTGGTGGCTGCCGGGGTCTGCGTGGACCAGCCAGTGGCACTGCTTGCCGAGCGTGGGTTGCCGCTGCTGGGCATGATCGTCGGCAGCTTCAAGGCCGGCGCCGGCTACCTGCCGCTGGACCCGGGCCTGCCGGCGGCGCGCCTGCAAAGCATCATCCAGCTCAGCCGCACGCCAGTGTTGGTGTGCAGCGCGTCCTGCGCCGAGCAGGGGCGGCAGTTGCTCGGTGAGCTGGAGACTGCGCTGCGGCCGCAACTGCTGGTCTGGGAAGACGTCCAGGCCAACCCGATCGCAAGCCACAACCCGGGTATCCACAGTGGCCCGGACAACCTCGCCTACGTGATCTACACCTCAGGCTCGACCGGCCTGCCGAAAGGGGTGATGGTCGAGCAGCGCGGCATGCTCAACAACCAGCTGAGCAAGGTGCCTTACCTGGCGCTGAGCGAGCAGGACGTGATTGCCCAGACCGCTTCGCAAAGCTTCGACATCTCGGTCTGGCAGTTCCTGGCTGCGCCGCTGTTCGGCGCCAAGGTAGAGATCGTGCCTAACGCTATCGCCCATGACCCGCAGGGCCTGCTGGCGCACGTGCAGGCCACCGGCATCACCGTGCTGGAGAGCGTGCCGTCCCTGATCCAGGGCATGCTGGCCAGCGACCACCAGGCCCTCGACGGCCTGCGCTGGATGCTGCCGACCGGCGAGGCCATGCCACCGGAGCTGGCGGCGCAGTGGCTGCAGCGCTACCCGCAGATCGGCCTGGTCAATGCCTATGGGCCGGCGGAGTGCTCGGATGACGTGGCGTTCTTCCGCGTCGATGCCGCCTCGACCCAAGGCAGCTACCTGCCAATCGGCACGCCAACCGACAACAACCGCCTGTACCTGTTCGGCGAGGACCAGGCGCTGGTGCCGCTGGGTGCGGTGGGCGAGCTGTGCGTGGCTGGTACGGGTGTAGGCCGTGGCTACGTCGGTGACCCGGTGCGCACGGCGCTGGCATTCATCCCTCACCCTTACGGGGCGCCGGGCGAACGCCTGTACCGCACTGGCGACCTGGCGCGGCAACGCCCGGACGGTGTGCTGGAGTACGTCGGGCGCATCGACCATCAGGTGAAGATTCGCGGCTATCGCATCGAGCTGGGAGAAATCGAGGCCCGGCTGCATGAGCAGGCGGAAATTCGCGATGCTGCCGTGGCGGTGCAGGAGGGTGTGAACGGCAAGCATCTGGTTGGCTACCTGGTGGCGCACCAAGGCGTCAGTGCCGATGCCGCGTTGCTGGAGCAGGTCAAGCAACGACTGCGTGCCGAGTTGCCGGAGTACATGGTGCCCTTGCACTGGGGCTGGTTCGACAGCTTGCCGCACAACGCCAACGGCAAACTCGACCGCAAGGCCCTGCCAGCCATCGACATCGGCGGCCAGTACAGTCAGGCCTATCAGGCGCCACGCAACGAATTGGAGGACGTGTTGGCGGGTATTTGGGCCGATGTGCTCAAAGCCGAGCGGGTGGGGGTGCACGACAACTTCTTCGAGCTGGGCGGGCATTCGCTGCTGGCCACGCAGATCGCTTCGCGGGTGCAGAAGCAGCTACAGCTGAACGTGCCGCTGCGGGCGATGTTCGAGTGCAGCACGGTGGAGGCGTTGGCCGAGTATGTTCAGGGGCTGCAGGGCAGTGCGCTGGATGATGACAAGGTCGACCGGCTCAGTGACCTGATGGCTGAACTGGAGGGGCTGTGATGGGCAGGGGCGCTTGGCGCCCCCTCTCAATGGCCAACCACTCCCGATCAGCGTAGGAGCGGGTTTACCCGCGAATACAGTGGCGGCGGCAACGGTGAACGGCTGGTGGAAATTGGCCAGCAGGTCCGGCCCTTTCGCGGGTAAACCCGCTCCTACGCCCGACCGCGCAGGCCTTGCGATCACGTGCCTGGCGTACAATCCAGCCGTTAGCGCGAGCCCCGTAGGAGCGGGTTCACCCGCGAACACCGGCGTAGCCGGTGCCATGCCCCGCGTCACCTGCTTCGCGGAGCTCGATCTTTGCCCCACCACATGCACTAGCGCTTGCCCAGAATCTTCCCCAGCATCTCCGGCCGTGGTGCCCCTTGCTGGCTTTGCAGGTTGCCTTGCTCATCCTGATAGAAAATGGCTGGGGTCGCCTGCAACCCCATCTCTTCCATCAACGCCATGTTCGCCGCCAGTTTCTGTTGCACAGCCTCTGGCACCTGTTCCAGCGCCTTCAGGGTGCTGGCCTTGCCGGCCTTCTCATGCTGTTGCAGTGCCTTGGACGGGTCTTTCGCCGCCAGCAGTGCCGCTGACTTGCCCGGGCTGTCCTCGCGGATGATGCCGACCATGATATGGCGCAACTGCACCTTGCCCGACTCTACCCACGGCCGCGCCTGTTCCCAGAACATGTTGCAGTAGGGGCAGTTCGGGTCGCTGAACAGGTACACCTTGCGCGGCGCGTCGGCCTTGCCATCGGCGATCCACGCGGTCTTTTCCATTTTCGCCCAGATTTCCTTGCTCATCGGCGCGTATACCAGCTTTTGCAGCGGCTCGGCGCTCAGGTCCTTGCCCTGTTCGTCGAACAGGCTGCCGACCAGCACGTGCTTGCCGTCGGGGGTCAGGTACAGGGCCAGGGCGTTGTTCTGGTACTCGGCGGCATAACCGCGCAGGCCGTTGGGCGCATCGAAGCTGCCCTTGATCACGGCGCCTTTGGCTTGCAGCTGCTGAACCGCTTTGGGCAGTTCTTCGGCTTGCAGGGCAGGGGCGGCCAGCAGGGCCAGGGACAGGGGCAGCAGTGCAGTCAATCGCATGTCAGTTTCCTTGTGCGGCAGGGGCGGGCGCAATGGCCCGGTCGAAAGGTTCCAGGGCGTGGCGCAGGCTGGCCCGGGACAGTTCGCCCAGGTGGCTGCCGACCAGCCGCCCGTTGGCGTCGTAGAACAGGGTGGTGGGCAAGGCCATGGAGCCGACACGCTGGGCCAGCAGGCCGGTGCCGTCGAACAGCACGTGGGTCAGGCTCAGGCCGGTGGTGGCGAGGAAGGTGCTGACGTTTTCCGGGGTCTCGCCCTGGTTGACGAACAGGAAGGTCACGTGCGGGTAATCGCTTTGTGCCTGTTGCAGCACTGGCATCTCACGCCGACACGGCGGGCACCAGGTGGCCCAGATGTTGATGACCAGCGGCTTGCCGCGGTAGCTGTGCAATGCCACGGCCTGGCCGCCGGCGTTGCGCAGGCTCAGTTCGGGCAGTTCGGTGCCTTTGCTGTACAGGTGGCCGCCGAGGCTGGCCAGGCCCCAGAACAGTGCGCCGCTGAACAGCGCCCAGCCTAGCGGGCGGCGCAGGCCGGGGTGGCGCCAGCCCTGCCACAGGGCTCCGAGCACGATGCCCGCAAGGCCCGACCAGAACAGGAAGCCGCCGTCACGGATGTCGATGATTTGCAGCGGGTCGTCCCGGTACATCGGCCAGTAGGCCAGTACGAAGCCGGCGCGGGCACACAGCAGGCCGATCAGGAACAGGTTGAACAGCGCCGATTCCGGGCTCTCGCCGCCACGTCGGGCGACCCACCAGCCGACCACGCTGGCGATCACCAGGGCGGTGAGCATCAGCAGGTGGTTGAGGGCCATGGTCAGTGGCCCGAGTGTTACGGTCAGCATCAGCCTTGGCTCCTGGTCTGGACCCAGTGTTGCTGGAACGCTGCTGCGTCCACCTCACCGGTGATACGCCGCGCGCGGCGTTCTTCGCCATCCGGGCCGATCCAGATGATGCTGGGCGGGCCGGGTACCTGGTAGCGCTGCAGCAGGGCTTTGCTGGCCGGGCTGTCGGCGGTCACGTCCAGGCGCAGCAGGTGCACGCCGGCCAGGCCGGTCTGCACGTCGCTGCGGGCGAACACCTGTTTTTCCATGACTTTGCACGACACGCACCAGTCGGCATAGTAGTCGAGCATCACCCACTGGCCGCGGGCCTTGGCCGCGTCCAGCTCACGTTGCAGGTCCTCGGGGCGGCTGACGGTGACGAAGCTGTCCTCGGCATGCTGGCCAGCGGCCGCTGTGCTGCCACCCCCGGCGAACGGGCGTAGTGGCTGCCAGAGGTCGTCGCCGCCTGCTGCCGCACCGACCAGCAACAGGCCGCCCCACAGCGCGCCCAACAGCGGTACGGCGCGCAACGCCGGCAGCCGCTGCAGGGCTGGCCAGGCAGCCCAGGCCAAGGCGATCAGCCAGGCGCCGCTCAGTGCCAGCAGCAAGGTAGCAGGCAGCAGGCTGCGCACGGTGTACAGCGCCATGGCCAGGAACACGAAACCGAACACACCCTTGACCCGGTTCATCCACGCACCCGGGCGCGGCAGATAACGGTTGCCCAGGGTTACCAGCAACAGCAGCGGCACGCCCATGCCCAGGCCGAGGCTGAACAGCACCAGCGCGCCTTGCAGCACGTCACCGCTCTGCGCGATGTACAGCAGCGCACCGGCCAACGGCGCAGTCATGCACGGGCCGAGCAACAGGCCGGACAATGCCCCGAGCAGTGCCGCGCCATACAGGTTGCCGCCACGGGTACCTTGCCCGGCGCGGTCCAGGCGGTCGCGCAGGGCGGCAGGCAGTTGCAGTTCGAAGACGCCGAACATCGGCAGTGCCAGCAGCACGAACAGCCCTGCCAGGCTGCCCAGCAGCCAGGGTTGCTGCAGCCAGGCCTGCAGGCTGGCACCCAGCAGGGCAGCAACCACCCCGAGCCCGGCGTACACCAGGGCCATGCTCAGCACATAGACCCCGGCCAGCAGCCAGCCGCGCCGGGCACTGGCGCCATTGCCCAGCACCAGCCCGGCAAGGATCGGCAGCATCGGCAGCGAGCAGGGGGTGAAGGCCAGCAGCAGCCCAAGGCCGAAGAACGCCAGCAGGCTCCATGCCAGGTGGCCTTGCTGAAGGCCGCTGGCCAGGGCCTGGTCGCTGGCTTGCTCGGCGGCGGGCGTTACGCTGCCACCCAAGTCGATCGAGGTGGTTTGCGGCGGGTAGCATAGGCCGGCATCGGCACAGCCCTGCCAGCCCAGGCGCAACTGACCCTGGGCGTTGGCAGGCAATAGCAGTTCAAGCTGGTCGCGGTACACCGCGCTGTCGCCAAAGAACTCGTCGTGATGGTTGAGTGCCGGTGGCAGTTGCGGGTGTTGCTCGGTGGGCAGGCCATCGAACTTCAGGCGCTTCTGGTACAGGTAGTAGCCCGGCTTGATCTGGAAGTACAGGCGCATCTGGCCGTCGGCCTGGCGGTCGTGGGTGAGCACGAAGGCTTGGTCAACCGGCAGGAAGTCTGGTTTCACATCGAACGGGTTGGCTTGCAACGGGCCGGCCAGTAGGAGTGTGAGGAAGAGCAGGAGAACGCGCATGTCTTCGCCTTGGCAGATCTGGGAATGGGGCCATGCTGGCTGGGGTTGATTAAATGAAGGTTAACGCGGGTGTTGGGGTTGGGGGTGAGTCAGGAGTAGTAAGAGTTTGTTCTGGGTTTGCAGGGTCTTTGTTGTTGGATTTTCGAGGGGGCGGTGTTGGAATTTTGAGGGGACGGCGTTGGAATTTTGAGGTGTTTGCCGGGGGATTTTCAGCGCCTGCGAGATCGAGCGCCGCCCGCGCGGCGCTTCGCGGGTAAACCCGCTCCTACGTTTGTTTCGGGCCAATT
>NZ_JBAMDI010000162.1:0-20837 GCF_036961695.1 Pseudomonas sp. CGJS7
TATCGCGTCGTACAAACAAGGCGGTCGCGCGCGACTGGTGCAGGAGGGACTGGCCCGAAACAAACGTAGGAGCGGGTTTACCCGCGAAGCGCCGCGCGGGCGGCGCTCGATCTCACAGGCGCTGAAAATCTCCCGGCGAACACCTACCAGGCGCTGAAAATCTCCCGGCAAACACCTACCAGCCGCTGAAAATTTCCCGCCAAACACCTACCCGCCAAAAGCGCGAATTCCGCCCCTTGCCCTATACACACCGCGACACATTGTCGGCTTGACTTTGCCTCTACCCACCCAATTGCTGTAAAGTTGACGCCAAGGTCAGCTTTTCTCAAGCCAGGCCAAGAATCAAAAGAAAGGGCAGGCCCAACTGCCCAGAGGATCAAGCATGTCCAACCGTGATATTTCCCGGCGCGCCTTCCTGCAAGGCGGCCTGGTCGCTGGTGTCGGCGTGACCATGGCGCCACTTGGCAGCCAGGCCTTCGCCGCGTTGATGGAGGAGCGCGTCACCACCTCGCCACAGAAGTGGATGAACCACGACGGCAAGGCGCGTTTCCGTAACGATGCCTTGTCCAAGGTCTGCGGCGACAAAGTATTCGCCCGCGACATCCGCGCCAAGGACATGCCCGGCTGGCCCGCGCAGCAAGGTCATGCGCTGCTGCTCAAGGCGACCAAGGTCGACCGGATTTATGCCGGCCATGACCTCAGCCTGCTCGGCAGCGACCTGCAGCCGGACCGCATCGTCACCGCCGCCGACCTCGAACAGGACGGCATTGCCTGGCCCGAGGCCCATTCGCCCGACCCGCTGCTGCCGCCCGGCAAGGTGCCGATGTTCATCGGCCACCCGGTGGCGATCCTGATCTGGCACGACTTCGAGCGCTTCCGCCAGGCCAAGCGCAAGCTGCAGTTCAATCAGCAGGCGATCCGCTACGGTGCCCAGGCGCCGCTGTACCAGCGCGACCCTTATGGCAGCTTCCGCTTCGTGCGGGTGGGTGGCGCCACGCCGTTCGACGACGATGAGTTCTCCAGCCTGAAGAACTCCATGCTGTTCCCCACCATTCTCAACCGCAAGCCGGTGTGGTCGAAGCAGCCCAACCAGCACGGCGACCTGACCGAACAGGGGTTGTTCTACGCCAAGCGCATGGCCGAGCAGCTGGACAACCCGCCCGAGGACTGGCTGGTGTTCGACGAGCGCTACAAGACGCCATCCATCGAACCTGCCGCGCTGGAGCCGGACAACGGTAACGGCTGGTATGACCCGGCCACGGGCACGCTGCACTTCGTGGTCGCCACCCAGTGCCCGTTCGAAGTGGCGCAGGAATGCGTGCACATGATCAAGCCGTCGCGCTTTGCCCTGAACACGCTGAACATGCACCCGGGCTATACCGTGGGCTATGGCTCAAAAGACAACAACATCTTCGTCTTCTATGCCGCGGTGGCTGCGCTTTACGGCGCCGGCGTGCCGATCCGCCTGGCCAACGACCGCTACGAGCAGTTCCAGAGCGGCATCAAGCGCCATGCCTTCGATATCCGCTACCAGTTGGCGGTGGACAAGAAGGACAACAGCTTCAAGATCTTCCGCGCCGACATGAGCTGCGACGGCGGCGGGCGCATCAACTACAGCCCGTCGGTGGCCGCCGTGGGCGCCACTGCTGCCCAGTCGATCTACTACATGCCACAGAACGACCTGTCGGTGACCGCCTACTACTCCCGTGGCGTCGAGGCCGGTTCCATGCGCGGTTACGGCACCCTGCAGAGCATGGCGGCCACCGAGATGATGGTGGATGAGATCGCTGGCCGCCTGGGGGTCGATGCTATCGACCTACGCCGCGCCAACGCGCTGAAATCGGGCATGAAGAACACCCAGGGTGCGGTCCCGGCCGGCGCCCTGCGCCTTTACGAGATCCTCGACAAGGCCGCTGTGCACGAGTGGTGGCGCAACCGCGATGCACGCAAGCAACAGATGGACGCCAAGGACCCGGACCACTGGTACGGCGTCGGCTTCGCCATCTGCCAGAAGGACTTCGGCACAGGCTCCGAGGCGCCGATGGCCAGTGTCGAGTTCAGCGCCGATGGCCGCATCAGCCTGCGCCACATCGGCACCGAGCTGGGCACTGGTATGTCCACTTCCCAAGCACTGGTGGTCAGCGACTTCCTTGGCCGTTCGGCCGACGAGGTGAAGACCGCGGTCACCGAATGGCCGGAGCTGCAGCTGACCACCAGCGGCAACCCCTACCTGATCAGTCAGCCCGAACAGGACGCCGCGCTGCGCAACCCGCGCTGGGTCGGCAAGCTGGCGTCGCCGTCGTCGGCGACCAACTCGGCCTTCTACTTCAGCCATGCCACCCGCGAAGCGGCGCGTGTGCTGTTCAATCATGGGCTGTGGCCGGCGGCCATGGCGATCTGGAGCCAAGGCCCGCACGGCGGCCAGGCCAACCCGCTGGTGGTGCGCCGCGAAAATGCGGTGTGGGTCAACGGTGAGCTGACCGGCAACGGCCTGGCGCCGATTCCGTTTGCCCAGCTGGCGCAGAAGGCCCACGACATGGGGCTGGTCACTGGCGTGAGCGTGCACGGCTTCAACCGCTGGAGCTGGGCCGAGGCCGACTTTGTCATCGATGGCGTGCGCGAGCGCTTCCCGCTCGATGCCATGGCGGTGAAATACGGCGATGGTGCGGTGAATGCCAAGAAGGCGCAGATGGGCAGCCATGGCTATCACCTGCTCGACCGGCAGAATGCAGCCTACCCCGACACCCAGCTGAACAACGCCATGGTCACCTACTACAGCCCGGTGGCGACCATCGTCGAGGTCAAGGTCAACAAAGGCACCTTGGAGACGCAGGTGCTCAACCACCACAGTTGGGTCGAGTGTGGCCGGGTGCTGGTGCCGGAACTGGTCAAGGGCCAGCTCGAAGGCGGTATCGCCATGGGCATTGGCCATGCACTGACCGAAGAAATGCCGTTGTACGAGGGTGGGCCCGGGGAGGGCGACTGGAACTTCAACCGCTACCGCCTGCCGCATGCGCGCGATGTGGCGGTGTGGCAGCAGACCAGCGAAATCCTCCCGCCGCTGTCACCGACCGACCCCTCCAAGGGCATCGCCGAAGTGGTGATGATCCCGGTCGTCGGTGCCATCGGCAATGCCGTCGCGCATGCCATCGGCAAGCGCGTGCGCGATCTCCCCATCACCCCAGCCCGTATCAAGGAGGCCCTCAATGGCTAACCGTCCACTGCAACTGACGCTCAATGGTCAACCGGTCGGGCCGGTCGAGGTCCCCGCGGACCTGGCGATGATCGACTACCTGCACGAACACCAGAACCTCACCGGCTCGCGCCTGGGTTGCGGCCAGGGCATCTGCCACGCCTGCGTGGTGATCGTCGACAACCCCGACGGCACCAGCGAAGAAGTGCGCACCTGCATCACCGGTGCGCATTACTTCGAAGGCAAGAAGGTTCGCACCATCGAAGGCCATGCCAAGAAAGACGAGGCCGGCAACCTGACGCTCAACCCGATCCAGCAGAAGTTCGTCGACCTGTTCGCCTTCCAGTGCAGCTACTGCGCACCAGGCTTCGTCAATGCCGCTACCGTGCTGGTGGAAACGGCCCAGCGCCAGCCGTTGAAGAAGAGCGAAGTGGAGGACCGCATCGAGGCCAGCCTCGGTCACCACATCTGCCGCTGCACAGGCTATGTGCGTTACTACGATGCCACCCGCAAGGTGCTCAACGATCTCGGCCTGGTCAAGGAGGGTTGAACATGGGCTTCGTACGTAGCGCCTCGGCGTTGGCCCTCGGGCTGGCTGTCAGTTCGTTTGCCTTGGCGGCCGACGATGCGCAGGTCAAGCGCGGTGAATACCTGGCCCGCGCGGCCGACTGCATGGCCTGCCACACCGCCGAAGGCGGCGCGCCGTATGCGGGCGGCCTGCCGATCCATTCGCCGTTCGGCACCATTTATGGCAGCAATATCACCCCGGACAAACAGTATGGCATCGGCAACTACAGCGCCGACGAGTTCTTCGCCGCAGTCACCGAGGGCAAGCGCAAGGATGGCGCCAACCTTTATCCAGCGATGCCTTACACCTCGTACCACCTGATCAAGCGTGAAGACTCGGACGCGATCCTCGCCTACCTGATGACCATACCGCCGATCAACCGCCCGGCACCGCAGACCGCGCTGCGCTTCCCGTTCAATGTGCGCATGGGGCTCAGCGGCTGGAACATGCTGTATGGCAAGAGCGTGCAACTGCAGCCGACCGAGGGTAAAAGCCCGGCCTGGCAGCGCGGCCAGTACATGGTAGAGGTCATGGGCCATTGTGGCGAATGCCATACCCCGCGCAATGCAATCGGTGCGCTGCAGCAGGACCAACGCCTGAGCGGCGGCCTGCTGGGTGGCTACCTGGCGCCAAGCCTGCTGGCCCAGGACCTGGCCGAGCGCGGCTGGACCCAGCCGGACCTGACCACCTTCCTCAAGCACGGCATCAGCGCCCAGGGCAGCATGTTCAACGAGATGTTCCCGGTGGTGCACCACAGCACCCAGCACCTGGAAGATGCAGACCTTGCGGCCATGGCCACCTACCTGCTGGGCGACCAGCCGCCGCCGGCCAAGGCTATCGAGTCCGTTGCCCTGGAGCAGATGAGCGACAGTGCCAAGCGGGGCCACCAGCAGTACCTGAACGTCTGCGCCGGCTGCCATGGGGTCGACGGCGAGGGCAAGCCGCACATCGCCGTAGCCATGCGCGGCAACACCGTGCTGCGCCAGGCCGACTCGCGCAATCTGGTCAAGGTGGTCCTCGAAGGCATCCGTGAACAGCAGTTCACCGGCTTCGAGCGCATGCAGCCGATGCCGGGCTTTGCCGACAAGCTTGATGACCAACAGGTGATAGATATGGTCAACTACCTGCGCCAGGCCTGGGGTGGATTGCCCGGCGACCTGAACCTACAGCAGCTCGCCGAGCTGAAGGCGGAGTAAAGCGTGCAGCATCTCGATCTACAGGTGATCCGTCAGGCTTTGCAGTGGTCCTGCGACGGCCAGCGGGTATGGTTGTGCACGGTGCTCGCCACCTACGGCTCGGCGCCGCGTGCGCCGGGTTCGCTGCTGGCGGTGAACGCCAGCGGCCAGTGGCTGGGCTCGCTGTCCGGTGGCTGTGTCGAAGACGACTTTCTCGAACGCGTGGCCCTGGGGGAATTCCCGGAGCCGGTTGCCATCGTGCGTTATGGCGACGGCAGCGACCCGCGTTCGCGCGTTCGCCTGCCGTGTGGCGGTGTGCTTGAAGTACTGGTGGAGAACCTGCCGGTTGAATGCGAGGTGCAGGCGCATCTGCGTGAGCTGGAACGTGCGCTGCAGGGCCAGCGCCGGGTACTGCGTGAGGTGAGCCTGCCTATGGGTACCCGCCAGCTGTTCGATGACCATAGTCAGGGGCCACGGGTGGAACGGGAAAATGCCCGGGTGCGCTTGCGTGTCAGCGCCGCCCAGCGGCTGCTGCTGGCCGGTTATTCCAGCGTGGCGCATTTTTGCGTTGAATTCGGCAGGGGCATGGGTTTTGAGGTCATCCTTTGCGAGCCGCGTGATGAAGTACTCGACGGCGTAGTGCTGAATGGCATTGAGGTGCGCCGCGAGCTACCGTCGGAATTCATCGCCAATGGCGGTTGCCATGCCGACACGGCAGTGGTGGCATTGACCCATGATCCAAAAATCGATGACCTGGCCATGCTTGAAGCCGTGCGGACCGAAGCGTTCTACATCGGCGTGATGGGCTCCAAGGCCACCTCCGACAAGCGTCGCGAACGCTTGCAGCGAATTGGTGGCCTGGGTTGCGACGAGCTGGCGCGCATCCATGCGCCGATTGGCCTGAACCTGGGCAGCAAGACCCCGGCCGAGATCGCCCTGGCGGTACTGGCCGATATCCTTCGTGTGCGCAACGGCATCGAGCGGGCGGCGCTGTGAGCGTGGTTGCGCTGGTGCTGGCGGCGGGGCGCGGCACGCGTTTCGGCGCTGACAAGCGCCGGGCGACCCTGGCGGATGGCCGCAGTTTGCTGGCGCATAGCGCGGAGCGGGCACGGGCGGTGTTTGATGATGTGCGTGTGGTGTTGCGCGCGGGCGAGCAGGGCGGGGATTTCGGTTTGCCTGGCGGTTACCGAGTGATCGTCAGCCCGGATGCGGCAGCGGGCATGGGGCACAGCCTGGCGGCCGGGGTCGGGTCGTTGGGCGACAGCCAGGCACAGGCGGTGGCGATCTTGTTGGGTGATATGCCGTGGATCGAGTTGGCTACCTTGCGCCGCTTGGCCGAGGCTTCCAGCGCTTCGAACATTGTGTTGCCACGCCATGCCGGGCAGCAGGGCCACCCGGTGATTTTTGGGCGCGATTTCTGGCCGGCGCTGGGGCTATTGGCCGGCGATGAAGGGGCGCGGGCGGTGGTGCAGGCGCAGCGGGATTGTTGTGTTGTGGTTGAGGTGGAGGATGCTGGGGTGTTGCTGGATGTGGATACCCCGCAGGGGTTGATGTAGGGCCAAGGTGTTCGCCATAGCGTCCGCGGCGCCTGTGGCAGGTGTTCGCAGATGTCACGACGAACAACCCGGCCCCTCACCACACCCAAGTCGAACCCCCCACCCCCCACAAAAGGTCCATAATCCCCCCTTAATCCGCCCAAGGTGCAATAACAGCCACACCACTCCGGGAGCCCCACCATGCACGTTCTGCTCTGCGAGGACGACGACCTGATCGCCGCCGGCATCTGCGCCGGCCTCACCGCCCAGGGCCTGACTGTGGACCGGGTGGGTAACGCCGCTGCTGCGCGGGCGATGCTGCAGGCCGCGCAGTTTGACGTGATGATTCTCGACCTCGGCCTGCCCGACGAAGACGGCCTCAAGCTGCTGCGCCGCCTGCGCGAAAAAGGCGAGACCCTGCCGGTACTGGTGCTCACCGCCCGCGATGCCGTCACCGATCGTGTCGATGGCCTGCAGGCCGGTGCCGACGATTACCTGCTCAAGCCCTTCGATCTGCGCGAGCTGGCCGCACGCCTGCATACCTTGCTGCGGCGGGTGGCCGGGCGGGCGGTGAACGTGATCGAGCACGGCCCGCTGCGCTATGACCCGAGTAGCTGCGAGGCGACCTTGGCCGGCCAGCATGTCGACCTGTCCCGCCGTGAGCAGGCCCTGCTCCAGGCGCTGCTGCAGAACCCCGGGCGCGTGCTGTCCAGCGAGCAACTGAAAGACTGCGTGTATGGTTTCAGCGACGAAGTCGAGAGCAACGCCCTGAACGTGCACATCCACCACCTGCGGCGCAAGCTGGGTAACGGCATTGTCGAGACCGTGCGTGGCCTGGGCTACCGGCTGGGCCCGGCGCAGGCACCGCAAGAGGCCGCATCATGAGCCTGCGGGTGCGCCTGAGCCTGATCCTCGGCAGTGCCTTCGTGATCATCTGGGCGCTGGCCGCGGCGTGGATGCTGCGTGACCTGCGCCAGCAGATGATGTTTTCCCTCGACCAGCGGCTGGTGGCGTCGGCGCGTATGGTCGCCGGGCTGATCGACCAACTGCCGCAGCCGCTGACCGCCAAGGGCGGGGAGGCGCATTTTTCCGCCGACCAGTTCAGCGTACCGGATGGCATGGCCTGCCAGGTCAGCTCGCTGCGTGGCGAGATCCTCGCCAGCAACCACAAGCACGATGGCGCCATGGACGACGAGCGCAGCGGGTTTCGTGACCAGACCATCGACGATGCGCTTTGGCGCACCTTTACCTACAACCACGGCGATGTGCGCATCACCACGGCCGACCGGCACATGGAGCGCGAGGCGCTGAACCAGTCGATTCTGCTGGCGGCATCGGCGCCGGTACTGATGGCCCTGCTCGGCAGCCTGGGGCTGTTGTGGATCGGCCTTGGCAAGGGCCTGGAGCCGCTCAACCGCATGCGTGATGCGTTGCGCCGCAGGCGTGCGGACAGTGTCGAGCCGCTGCAGGTGGCGGGCATGCCCAGCGAGTTGCAGCCGTTGCTGGAGACCCAGAACCAGCTGTTCCTGCGCATTGCCCAGACCCTCGAGCGTGAGCGGCGCCTGACCGACGATGCCGCGCATGAACTGCGCAGCCCGCTGACCGCGATCAAGACCCACCTGCAGGTGGCGCGCATGACCGACGGTGCAGTGCGCGAGCAGGCGCTGGAGCATGCCGAGCAGGGCACCGACCGCATGCACCGCACGCTTGAGCAGTTGCTGATGCTGGCGCGGGTGGAAGGCAGCCTGTCGTTCGAGGATGGCGTGCAGTGCAGCGCCGAGCAGGTGGCCCGTCAGGCGGTGCAGGATGCCGGCGGCGGCGACAACCGGCGTATCGTGTTGCGTTTGCCAGAGGAGGCGACGCAAATCTACCTGGGGATGCCGGCACCGTTGGCGGTGGCAGCGCTGCGCAACCTGCTGGACAACGCCTTGCGTCATGGCGGCGATGAAGCCGTGGAGTTGGAGGTGCAGATGGCGGACGGCCAGGTGGGCTTCATGGTGCGTGACCATGGGCCAGGCATTGCTGAAGCGGACCTGGAGCACCTGACCGAGCGCTTCTGGCGCAATGGGCAGAGTGGTGGTTGCGGTTTGGGGCTGGCGATTGTGCAGGCGATCGTGCAGCGGTGTGCCGGTAGCCTGCGCTTTGACAGCCGTAGTGACGGCTTGCGGGTCTTGTTGCAGGTACCGGCGCGTCCTGGGCATTGATGTTTATCGCCTGTGCTGGCCTCTTCGCGGGTGAACCCGCTCCTACGGGCGGTGCGGTCTGTGGGGGTGGGTTTGCCTGTGCTGGCCTCTTCGCGGGTGAACCCGCTCCTACGGGCGGGTGGCGGTCTTTGGGGGCGGGTTTGCCTGTGCTGGCCTCTTCGCGGGTGAACCCGCTCCTACGCGGGCGGTGTGGTTGTTGTAGGAGCGGGTTTACCCGCGAAAGGGCCGGCACAGACAAAGATAAAATCGCGTAACAACCGCTAAATCCTCCCCCCACTCAAGCGTTTCCAAAGCGATAACCGCCCATCCGCTTGCTCGCGAGGATTTACCCATGTCCACCGCTTCCAGCCTTGCCCGGGTTGTACCGGCCAGCGTGCCGCAACCCTTGTACGAATTCACCGATTCGCCTTTGCTGCAACGCCAGCAACAGCAGGAATCCAACGCCCGCAGCTACCCGCGGCGCATCCCGCTGGCGCTCAGGCGTGCCCGTGGCATCCACGTCGAAGACGTCGAAGGCCGCCAGTTCATCGACTGCCTGGCCGGTGCCGGCACCCTGGCCCTGGGCCACAACCACCCGGTGGTGGTCGAGGCGATCCAGCGGGTGCTGGCTGACGAGTTGCCGCTGCACACCTTGGACCTGACCACCCCGGTCAAGGACCGCTTCGTCCAGGACCTGTTCGGCATCCTGCCCGAGGCGCTGCGCCGCGAGGCCAAGGTGCAGTTCTGTGGCCCGACCGGCACTGATGCAGTCGAGGCTGCGCTCAAGCTGGTGCGCACCGCCACCGGCCGCAGCACCGTGCTGGCCTTCCAGGGCGCCTACCATGGCATGAGCCAAGGCGCGCTGAGCCTGATGGGCAGCCATGGGCCGAAACAGCCACTGGGGGCCTTGCTCGGCAACGGCGTGCAGTTCATGCCTTACCCGTACGACTACCGCTGCCCGTTCGGCTTGGGCGGCGAAGCCGGGGTGAAGGCCAACCTGCATTACCTGGAAAACCTGCTGCTCGACCCGGAAAGCGGCGTGCCACTGCCGGCGGCGGTGATCCTTGAGGTGGTGCAGGGCGAGGGTGGTGTGATCCCGGCCGATATCGAATGGCTCAGGGGTGTGCGCCGTATCACCGAGCAGGCCGGTGTGGCGCTGATCCTCGACGAGATCCAGAGCGGCTTTGCCCGCACCGGGCGCATGTTCGCCTTCGAACATGCCGGCATCGTCCCGGACGTGGTCACGCTGTCCAAGGCCATTGGCGGCAGCCTGCCGTTGGCGGTGGTGGTGTACCGCGACTGGCTGGATACCTGGAAGCCGGGCGCACATGCTGGCACTTTCCGTGGCAACCAGATGGCCATGGCCGCGGGTTCGGCGGTGATCAATTACTTGGTCGAGCATCGCCTGGCCGACCATGCCGAGGCTATGGGGCTGCGCTTGCGCAAGCACCTGCTGCAGTTGCAGCAGGACTATCCGCAGTTGGGTGACATTCGCGGGCGTGGGCTGATGCTCGGAGTGGAACTGGTCGACCCACAAGGCCAGCCTGATGCGCTGGGCCACCCGCCGGCTAACCGCGACCTGGCGCCTAAGGTGCAGCGCGAGTGCCTCAAGCGCGGCCTGATCCTGGAGTTGGGTGGGCGACATGGGGCGGTGGTGCGTTTCCTGCCCCCGTTGATTATCAGTGGCGAGCAGATCGACGAGGTGGCGCAGCGGTTTGCCGAGGCGTTGATCGCGGCAGTCTGAACCATTGCCGGGGGCGCAAAGCGCCCCCAGGCTAACTCAAGTCAATCAAAGGTCCGCCCGGCCCGCCAATAACCCATCAGGGTCAGGCACTCTCGTTGCAGCCCGCGCTCCTTGATCAGATACCGGCGAATATCCATTACCGTCGCCGATTCCCCCGCGACCCAGGCATGGAACGCACTGCTGGAGCTACTGGCCTGTTCCCACAAGATCCGTGTGTCGATGTCCACTTCTTCCAGCTTCGCCCGTGGTGCGGCAGGCTCCTGTGGCAGGCTGGCCAGTTCGCGCACGGCATGCTGCATGGCCTGGCCATGCGCGCAGCCCAGCAGCTCGCGCGGCAGCCAATGCAGTTCGGTGGCATCGCCATGGCGCAGATCCAGGCAATCAGCTTCCAACGGCACCTCGATGAACGCCTGCACCGCAAGCTCGGGCTGGGTCTCTGCCAGTTGCTCAAGGATGCCGGCAATCGCCGGAAGTGCCGTTTCGTCACCCACCAGCAGTACGTTGCGCACCCCCTGGGGTGGCTTCCATTCATAACCGCCGGGGTCACCGGCATAGGCCAGGTTGGGCGCGACCATCTGCAGGCGGTCACCCACCTGGGCATGGCTGGCCCAAGCCGAAGCAGGGCCGTTGACGCCATGCAGCACGAAATCTACATCGACTTCCAGTGCTTCCCGACGCAGCGCGCGGATGGTGTAGGTACGCATGGGTGGGCGCTGTGCTGGCGGCAAGGCGCTGTGCGCAGTTTTCCAGTGGGCATCGGCGGGAAGTACAGGCAGCGAACCATCTGGGGCGGGAAAGAACAGCTTGACCCGTTGGTCGGGGGCCAGGGTGGCCATCTGGGCCACATCCGGGCCGGTGAACACCAGGCGTGCAAGTGATGGGGAAAGGGTGATGCGTTGCTTGAGCTGTAGGTCGAACAGGCGGTAGGCGCTGGCAGCCGGGCTGTGGCTGCCGACCAGGCGGCGCAGGCCTTGCTGGAGTGCCTGGGTGATGCGGGCGGGGCTGGACATGCGAAGGTCCTCTTGCAGGGCGGCTTTCTCGGTAAACGAGCCGCCGCGACGGCAAATTAACGCCTCGCTGTTGGCTTGTCAGCCACGCCCGAGATTGACCCAGAAATTCACCGACAACGATGAGTGAGATAAATCGAATGGCTGGCCGTGGAATGTGGTGTGTCTGCAACTGCCGTCAGGGGCGCGGTGGCATTAATTTTTTTCAGGTTGTATCCGTTTCGTAGGGATAGCCGGGCCCCGCCCGATACCTCACTCGTACGGAAGCAATCTGATGAATGCCGAAAAGTCCCTGCTACTGGCCCGCCGTTTCATTGAACTGCCGCAGGAGAAACGCGGCGTGTTCCTCGAGACCCTGGCCAGGGAGGGCATCGACTTTTCCCAGTTCCCCATTCCGGCCGGGGTCCAGGCGCCGGACCGCCAAGGGTTGTCCTATGCCCAGCAGCGCATGTGGGTACTTTGGCAGATGGACCCCCAGGGCGGCGCCTACAACCTGCCAGGCGCGGTGCGTCTGACCGGGCAACTGGACGAGTCCGCGCTGGAGCAGGCGTTCGCCAGCCTGCTGGCGCGTCACCAGAGCCTGACCACAGTATTCGAGGTCCAGCCTGACGACAGTCTGCTCCAGGTCCATCGCCCGGTCGGCGAGGCCTTGATCGAGCGTGTCGACCTGCGTCAGTGGGATGAGGACGAGTGCGAAGCGCAGGTGCGTGCAGAAGCCGAGGCCGAGTCATTGCGTCCATTCGACCTGGCGCAAGGGCCGCTGCTGCGCGTGCGTCTGCTGCGCCTGGCCGAGCAGGAACATGTGCTGCTGTTGACCCTGCATCACATTGTTTCCGACGGTTGGTCGATGAACGTGCTGATCGACGAGTTCAGCCGCTGCTACGACGCCTTCGCCGCTGGCCATGCGCCGCAACTGCCGGACCTGCCGATCCAGTACGTCGACTATGCCCTGTGGCAGCGCCGCTGGCTGGAAGCCGGCGAACTGGCACGGCAGCTGGCGTACTGGCAGGCGCAGTTGGGCGATGAGCAGCCCGTGCTCGAGCTGCCCTTGGATAATGCCCGTCCGGCGACCCCGAGTTTCAGCGGCGAGCGCCGCTCGTTCGCGGTCGATGCGGCCTTGGCCGAGCGGCTGCGCGGCTTCGCCCGCCAGCATAACCTCACGCCGTTCATGGTCATGCTTGGCGCGTTCGGCTTGCTCCTGCAACGCTATACTGGCCAGCCCGACCTGCGTATCGGCAGCCCGGTGGCCAACCGCAACCGCGCCGAAGTCGAAGGGCTGATCGGTTTGTTCGTCAACACCCAGGTGTTGCGTGTGCGGCCGGACGCGCACCTCGATGTGCTGGCCTACCTGCAAGGCATCAAGCAGGTCATACTCGGTGCCCAGGCGCACCAGGACCTGCCATTCGAACGCCTGGTCGAGGCGCTCAAGGTCGAGCGCAGCCTGAGCCATGCGCCGCTGTTCCAGGTGATGTACAACCACCAGCCGCAAGTCGCCGACCTGGCCACCGTGACCCTGGCCTCGGGGCTGCAACTGTCGCCCCTGGCATGGCGCAGCCGCACCACCCAGTTCGACCTGAGCCTGGACACCTACGAGCAGGGTGGCACCCTGCACGCCGCCTTCACCTACGCCAGCGACCTGTTCCAGGCCGCCACCATCGAACGCATGGCGACACACTGGCAGGCCCTGCTGCAGGCCCTGGTCAGCCAGCCGCACAGCGCGCTGTGGCAGCTGCCGATGCTCGATGACGCCAGCCGTCGCACAGTGCTGGAGGATTGGAACGCCACCGCCCGCGATTATCCGCTCGGGCGCGGCGTGCACCAGCTGTTCGAGGATCAGGTGCGCCACGCGCCAGACGCCCCGGCGCTGGTGTTCGGTGATACCGCGCTCAGCTATGCGCAGCTCGATGCCCGCGCCAACCGCCTGGCTCACTTCCTGCGTGTGCAAGGCGCCGGAGCCGACAGCCTGGTGGGTATCAGCGTGCTGCGCAGCGTAGAAATGGTCGTCGGGCTGATGGCGATCCTCAAGGCCGGTGCGGCTTACGTGCCGCTGGATCCGGAATACCCCGAGGAGCGCCTGGCCTACATGATCGAGGACAGCGGCATTCGCCTGCTGCTGACCCAGCAGGCGCTGCAGGGCAGCCTGCCGGTGCCCGGTGACGTGCAGTGCATCGCCCTGGACCAACTGACGCTGGACGACCAGCCAGACAGCCCGCCCCAGGTGGCGAACGACCCACGGCAGCTGGCCTATGTCATCTATACCTCCGGCTCCACCGGCCGGCCGAAAGGCGCCGGCAACAGCCATGAAGCCCTGGCCAACCGCCTGCACTGGATGCAGGAAGCCTATGGCCTGGGCGCCGGTGACACGGTGCTGCAGAAGACCCCGTTCAGCTTCGACGTCTCGGTCTGGGAGTTCTTCTGGCCGCTGATGACCGGTGCTCGGCTGGCCGTGGCCGCACCCGGTGACCACCGGGATCCGACGCGCCTGATCGAGACCATTCGTCGCCATCAGGTCAGCACCCTGCATTTCGTGCCCTCGATGCTCCAGGCCTTCATCCACGAGCCCGGTGTCGAGACCTGCGACAGCCTGCGCCGCATCGTCTGCAGCGGCGAGGCATTGCCGGTGGATGCGCAGCTGCAGGTGTTCGGCAAGCTGCCGGCGGCGGCGCTGTACAACCTCTACGGCCCCACCGAGGCGGCTATCGACGTCACGCACTGGACCTGCATCGACGAAGGCCGCGACAGCGTGCCCATCGGCCAGCCCATCGCCAACATCCGCACCTATGTGCTCGATGCTGGCCTCGAGCCGGTGGCGCCGGGCGTTGCCGGCGAACTCTATCTGGGTGGCATTGGCCTGGCCCGTGGTTACCACCGGCGTCCGGGGTTGACCGCCGAGCGCTTCGTTGCCGACCCCTTCGTTGTCGGACAGCGTCTGTACCGTACCGGCGACCGGGTTCGCCAGCGTGTGGATGGCGTGATCGAGTACTTGGGGCGTTTCGATCATCAAGTGAAAATCCGTGGCCTGCGCATCGAACTGGGCGAGATCGAGGCGCGCCTGGCCCAGCATGCCTGGGTGCGCGAGGCCGTGGTGTTGGCGCTGGACGGCAAGCAACTGGTGGCCTACCTGGTGCTCGATGAAACGCCAGACGGCTGGCAGCAAGGGCTCAAGGACTGGCTGCTGCAGGCACTACCGGAATTCATGGTGCCCAGCCACCTGATGCCGCTGGAGCACTTCCCGCTGACCCCCAACGGCAAGCTTGACCGCAAGGCCCTGCCGCAACCGGATGCCGCTCCGCGCGGCGCCTACGTGGCGCCGCAAACCGATGTGCAGCGTACCCTGGCGCAGGTCTGGAGCGAGGTGCTGGGCGTGGCCGAGGTCGGTCTGGACGACAACTTCTTCGAGCTGGGCGGCGATTCGATCATCGCCATCCAGGTGGTTGGCCGCGCTCGACGCCAGGGCCTGCAGTTCAGCCCGCGCGACCTGTTCCAGTTCCAGACCGTGCGCGGCCTGGCCGGCGCGGTCGGACGCCAGCCATCGTTGACGGTTGAGCAGGCGCCGGCCACCGGCGAGGTGGCGCTTAGCCCTGTGCAGCGACATTTCTTCGAACAGGCCATTGCGGTCCGCCAGCACTGGAATCAATCATTGCTGCTCGGCGCCCGGCAACCGTTGCAGGCCCAGGCGCTGGTCGATGCCTTGGGCGATGTGGTCAACCACCATGACGCCCTGCGGCTGCGCTTCGAGCCCGCCGCCGAAGGCTGGCGGCAGCACTATGGCGCGCCGGTCGCGCAGGTCGAGCTGTGGCAGCGCCAGGCTGCGGATGCCCAGGCGCTGACGACGCTCTGCGACGATGCCCAGCGCAGCCTCGACCTGGGCAGTGGACCGCTGTTGCGCGCCATGCTGGTCGACTTGCCGCAAGGCGAGCAGCGCCTGTTGCTGGTCATCCACCACCTGGTGGTCGACGGCGTGTCCTGGCGTATTCTCCTGGAGGACCTGGAGCAGGCTTATGCCCAGCGCCTGGCCGGGCAGCCGCTGTCGCTGGCGCCGCGCACCAGCAGCTACCAGGCCTGGTCTGCGCAACTGCACGAGCAGGTGCCGGCGTTCCTCGGACAATTGCCCTACTGGCAAGCGCAGCGCGGCGATGGCGCACTGCCGTGCGACAGGCCGGACGCGCCGGTGAGCAACCGCCATGGGGCCAAACTGGCGTCGCGTCTGTCCCGCGAGCGCACCCGTCAGTTGCTGCAGGTCGCGCCCGCAGCCTATCGCACCCAGGTCAACGACCTGCTGCTGACCGCCCTGGCACGTGTCATCTGCCAATGGAGCGGCAGCCAGGCGGCGCTGGTGCAGCTGGAGGGGCATGGCCGCGAAGAGCTGTTCGACGGCATCGACCTGACCCGCAGCGTCGGCTGGTTCACCAGCCTCTATCCACTGCGCCTGGCCCCACGCGCCGATCATGGCGACTCGATCAAGGCCATCAAGGAACAGCTGCGCGCGGTGCCGGACAAAGGCATGGGCTACGGCGTACTGCGTTACCTGGGTGACGCCTCGGTGCGGGAGGCCCTGGCGACGCTCGACGCGCCGCGCATCACCTTCAACTATCTGGGCCAGTTCGACAGCCAGTTCGATGCCCAGGCCTTGCTGGCGCCGGCCACCGAGCGCGGTGGCGACGGCCAGGACCCGGACGCGCCGCTGGCCAACTGGCTGACGCTGGAAGGACAGGTCTACAACGGCGAGCTGTCGCTGCAATGGGGCTTCAGCCTGGCGATGTTCGACACCGACACGATCCAGGCGCTGGCCACGGCCTATGACCAGGAGCTGGAGGCGCTCATCGAGCACTGCCTGGGCGTGCCTGCCGGGCAACCGTCGCCGTCGGACTTCCCGTTGGCGCGCATTACTCAGGCGCAACTGGATGCATTGCCGGTGCCCGGCCACGAGATCGAAGACCTCTACCCGTTGTCGCCCATGCAGCAGGGCATGTTCTTCCACTCGCTGTATGAAACCCAGGGCGGCGCCTACATCAACCAGTTGCGCCTGGATATCGGCGGCCTGGACCTGGAACGCTTCGGCGAGGCCTGGCAGGCGGCCCTGGCGCGTCACGAGATCCTGCGCAGCAGCATTCACTGGCAGGGCCTGGACAGTGCCCACCAGATCGTCCAGCGTCAGTTGCCACTGCCGCTGCGCATCGTCGACGAACCTGCGGCAGACCTCGATGCACTGGCTCGGGCCGAGCACGAGGCGGGTTTCGACCTGTCCCGCGCACCCTTGTTCAGGCTGCTGCTGGTGCGTACCGGGGCCGACGACTGGCACCTGGTCTACACCTGCCATCACATCCTCCTGGATGGCTGGAGCAATGCCCAGCTACTGGCCCAGGTGATCCAGCACTACGTCGGCGAGCGCACGTCAGCGCCGGCCGGCCGTTTCCATGATTACCTGGCGTGGCTGCAACGCCAGGACGCCAGTGCCGGCGAGCGTTTCTGGAAAGCCCGTCTCGGCGCCTTGCAGGCGCCGACGCTGCTCGCCCAGGCCCTGCGTCGCCCCGCCGACGCGCAAGGCGAGGGTGAGTACCTCGCCCGCCTCGACGCCGCGCAGACCGCCGAACTGGAGCGTTTTGCCCGTCAGCACAAGGTGACCTTGAACACGCTGTTCCAGGCGGCCTGGGGGCTGTTGCTACAGCGCCTGACCGGGCAAGCCTGCGTGGCCTTCGGCGCCACGGTGTCCGGACGCTCGGCGCCATTGCCGGGCATCGACGACCAGCTCGGGTTATTCATCAATACCTTGCCGGTGCTGATCGATGCCGCGCCTGATCGCCAGGTGGCCGGTTACCTGGCCGACGTGCAGGACTTCAACCTGGGCCTGCGTGAATTCGAGCATGTGCCGCTGTATGCCATCCAGGGGTGGGCTGGCCAGCAGGGCGCGGCGCTGTTCGACAGCCTGCTGGTGTTCGAGAACTTCCCGGTGGCCGAGGCGCTGCGCCAGGGCGCGCCTGCCGGCCTGCGTTTCGGCGCGGTGAGCAATCACGAGCGCACCCACTACCCGCTGACCATCGGCATCGAGCTCGGTGATGGGGTGAGCCTGGCGTTCGGCTACGACCCTGCGCTGTTCGCGGCAGAGCAGGTGGGTCAGCTGTGCGCCGGGCTACGTCAGGTGCTGGCGCAGATGGTCGCCACGCCGGCGGCGCCGGTAGGCGCGCTGGGCCTGCTCGACGATCAGGTGCAGGCCGAGGTGCTTGGCTTCAGCCAAGGCCGCGCACTGGCGTTGCCGAGCCAGGAACTGGTTCACCAGCGTATCGCGGCACAGGCCGCGCGCCAGCCACAGGCCTTGGCCTTGCAATGTGGCGAGCTGCGCCTGAGCTATGGCCAGCTCGATGGCCAGGCCAATCGCCTGGCGCATGCACTGATCGCCGAGGGTGTACGCCCTGGCCAGCGTGTCGGCCTGGCCCTGCGCCGTGGCCCGCAGCTGATCGTCAGCCTGCTTGCCGTGCTCAAGAGCGGCGCGACCTATGTGCCGCTGGATCCGCAGTATCCGCATGAACGGCTGGCCTACATGGTCGAGGACAGCCGTCTGGACCTGTTGTTGTGCGACGACGGCCTGCTGGTCGAGTTGGCGCTGCCGGCGGGGCTGCGCCGCCTGGAGCTGGGGATGTTGGGCGAGCAGGTCGCGCAGTGTGGCGACCACGACCCGGATGTGCAGGTCGCCGCCGAGCAGCTCGCCTATGTCATCTACACCTCCGGTTCCACCGGGCGCCCGAAGGGGGTGGCGATCAGTCATGCGGCACTGCGCGAGTTCAGCTACAGCGCTACCGGCTACTCCCGCCTTGAGCGCGACGACCGGGTGCTGCAGTTCGCCACTTTCAGTTTCGACGGCTTCGTCGAGCAGTGCTATCCGCCACTGTGCGTCGGCGCCGCGCTGATCATGCGTGGCGAGGAACTGTGGGACGCCGATCAGCTGGCGCGGTTGATTGTCGAGCAGGGCGTGACCCTGGCCGACCTGCCGGCCGCCTACTGGCACATGCTGGCCAAGACTTGCGCGGCGCGGCCAGGCCACGGCCTGGGCAAGCTGCGTCAGGTGCACGTGGGCGGCGAGGCCATGTCGGTGGAAGGGTTGCGCCTGTGGCATGCGGCGGGGCTGGGCGGGATCAGCCTGGTCAACACCTATGGCCCGACCGAGGCGACGGTGGTCTCCAGCGTGCATGACTGCCGCCTCGAAGATGCGCAGGACGCGTATGGCGTGCCGATCGGCCAAGCCATCGCCGGCCGCTCGCTGTATGTGCTGGACAGTGCCGGCCAACTGTTGCCCAGCGATGGCGTCGGCGAGCTGTGCATCGGTGCGCCGAACTGCCTGGCGCAGCAATACTTCGACCGCCCGGGGTTGACCGCCGAGCGTTTCCTGCCGGATCCCTTCGCCGAACAGCCTGGCGCACGCCTGTACCGTAGCGGCGATCTGGCGCGTTATACCCAGGCCGGGGTACTGGAGTACGTAGGGCGTATCGATCATCAGGTGAAGATTCGCGGCATGCGTATCGAGATGGGCGAGATCGAGGCCTGCCTGCAAGGGCTGGCGTCGGTGCGCGAGGCGGCGGTGCTGGCCCTCGCCGGGCCGACCGGGCCCCAACTGGTGGCCTACCTGGTCGCTGCTCAGGCCACGCCGTCCGTTGACTGGCTACAGGGCGTACGGGCTGCCTTGGGCCAGGCGCTGCCTGACTACATGATCCCCGCCCACCTGCTGGTGCTGGAACGGCTGCCGTTGAACAACAACGGCAAGCTCGACCGCGCGGCCTTGCCGGCGCCGGACTTCAGTGCCGCCCAGCAGGTCTACGAAGCGCCGCGCACGCCGTTGCAAGCACAACTGGCGACGATCTGGGCGCAGGCCTTGCAGGTCGAGCGCGTCGGCCTTGCCGACAGTTTCTTCAGCCTTGGTGGCCACTCGTTGCTGGCGACCGAGGTCATCGCGCGCATTCGCCAAGGGCTCGGGCTCGAAGTGCCCCTGCGGCAGTTGTTCGAGCAGCCGACCCTGGGGGCCTTCGCCGACCGTTGCGCCGAGCTGGGCCAGGGGGCGGCAGCGGCGATTGCGGTATTGCCGCGCACGCCTGCGATGGCCGTGTCCTATGCCCAGGAGCGCCAGTGGTTCCTCTGGCGGCTGGACCCACAGAGCGCCGCCTACAACGTTCCGGCGGCGTTGCGTGTGCGGGGGCCGCTCGAGTTGTCGGCGTTGCAGTCGGCATTCGACCGGGTCATCGCCCGTCACGAACCATTGCGCACCACCTTCGATGACACCACGGGGATACTGCGACAGCATATTCATCCGCACCTGGCGCTGCCAATCGTGATCGAGCACCCAGGCGAGCTGGACGATGTGGCGCTGGCGGCTTGGGTCGATGCCCAGGTGCGGGCGCCATTCGACCTGGTGCGAGGGCCGTTGCTGCGGGTCAAGTTGCTGGCCATGGGCGAGCAGGATCATGTGCTGGTCATCGTCCAGCATCATATCGTTTCCGACGGCGCCTCCCTGGAGGTGTTGGTCGAAGAGCTGCTGCAGGGCTACCACGGCGAACACAGTGCGCCGTTGCCTGTGCAGTACGCCGACTACGCGGCCTGGCAGCGCCAGTGGCTAGACGGTGGCGAGCGTGCGCGCCAGCTCGATTACTGGATGGCGCAGCTGGGCGGTGAGCAGGTCGTGCTCGAGCTGCCGTTCGACCGGCCACGCCCGGCTCAACGGCGCCTGCGTGGTGCCCGCCTGGACTTCCCGCTCGAGGCTGAACTGAGCCATGGCCTGCAACAGCTGGCCAAGACTCAGGATGCTTCCTTGTTCATGTTGCTGCTGGCAGCGTTCCAGGCCTTGCTGCACCGCTACAGCGGCCAGGCCGACATCCGCGTCGGCATACCGGTGGCCAACCGCACTCGGGCTGAAACTGAGCGGCTGATCGGTTTCTTCGTCAATACCCAGGTGATGCGTGCCCATGTCGATGGCGGGCAGGGCTTTGACGTCCTGTTGCGCCAGACCCGGCAGGCGGCGCTGCAGGCCCAGGCCCACCAGGACCTGCCGTTCGAGCAACTGGTCGAGGCCCTGGCACCGGAACGCAATCTTAGCCACAGCCCCGTGTTCCAGGTGCTGTTCAACCACCAGTACGCTGCGCGCGCCGAGCGGAACTGGGGTGACCTGCGTGTCGAGCCGCTGCATTGGGACAGTGCCACGGCGCAGTTCGACCTGGTGCTGGATACCAGCGAGACCGCGCAGGGGCTGATGGTTTCCCTGGCGTACGACACCGACCTGTTCGAGCGCTCGACCATCGAGCGGCTGTCGACCCACTTCATCAATCTGTTGCAAGGCATCGTCGAGCAACCGCAACAACCGGTGGCCGAACTGCCATTGCTGGCGGCCGCCGAGCGCGAGCGCACCCTGGTCACGTGGAACGCCACCGCTGAAAACTACCCGCTGAAAAC
>NZ_JBAMDI010000163.1:0-20815 GCF_036961695.1 Pseudomonas sp. CGJS7
GAGCCCGGATCGAACAGGCCGATCGCGCGCGGACGCCGGTTCGGGCGCCAGGTGTAGCTGCCGAACAGGCGGTCCCAGATCGACAAGTCCGAGCCGAAGTGCCCGGCTTCGGCCTTGTCGCTGCTGTGGTGCATGCGATGCAGTTCGGGGCTGGCGAGGATGTGGTTGAGCCAGCCCAGGCGCACGTCGATGTTGGCGTGGACGAAGTAACCCTGGGCGATGATGAAGATGCCGACCGCGAACACCGCGTGCTCGGAGAACCCGATCAGCGCCAGCGACACCTGCACCACGAACTGGGCCAGGGCGACGTCGAGCACGTGGTTGACGCCGTTGTTGCCGACGTTGACCTTGTCGGGCACGTGATGCACGCCGTGCAGCCGCCACAGCAGCGGGATGTCGTGGCCGGCGCGATGCACCGCGTAGCTGGCCAGCGAGTTCAGCAGCAGCGCCAGCGGGATCTCCGCCCACAGCGGCAGCATCGGATGCAGCGGCGCGACCCGCGCCACCACCGCCATCACCGGCGCCTGCGCCAGCGCCGCGCCGATCACGGTCAGCACGAAATACAGCGCGTACAGGCCCCATTCGCGCTTGCTCGGCAGCCACGCGCGCTCGTACGGGATCGCCCGCTCCAGCACCGCCAGATAGGCGATGGTCGCGGCCACGAACGCCATATTGGCCGCGCCGAGATTCCAGCCCTGGGTTATCGAAGTTACTGAGTAAATAACAACGCCGGCCAATAATATCGGGTGCGCGCAGTAACGCAGAAAATCAAACTTGTTTATCCGGGGCGGCGTGACCGCGGTGCTGTTTTCATCGTCCGGTAATGTCGCGACCGCGGTTCCGGGGTTGATACCGGCGCCTGCGTCACAATCGAAGCGGGAACCGTCCGGCACTGCGGAGCGGGAATCGGATAATTGGCTCATCGCTTCGCTCCATTATCATTATCCGGGCGGTACGGGGTTTTCAGGCCGGAATCGCGACCGCCGCCGCACACGCCATCCGAGCCCGTAAGCGCTCTTGCGTAAGGCATTGATTTATTTGGCGCACAGCTGGCCAGCGAATCGTCCATACGACCCTCGCGCGGTCTTCCTCGGGCGGCCGGGTTAATACGTTTCCGTATTGTTTCAGCCGAATGTGCGCGCCTGTCGGCGCCGGGTTATTCCGGGGGGCAATATTCAAGGCAAGCTCGAGCCGCAGTCAAAGAAGCAGGCCCGATAATCTGGTGACGCGGATCATTCTTTGGAATATCCGTTCCCCGGCCGCCGAGATAATGTGCTGGTATTGCCTCGCCATTCGTCCGCGAGCCGCGGCGCGCGCCACCCGCGATGGCATCCATTAATGACAGCCGTGGGTCGGTCCGGTGACCGAAAGACCCGCGGCGCGGAATATGCCCATAACAAGGAGTCACGACGATGCAGTTGGCGACCGAACGCGTCATCGACGTCAAACACTGGAACGACAGCCTCTTCAGCTTCCGCACCACCCGCGACCCGGGCTTCCGCTTCGACAGCGGCCACTTCGTCATGGTCGGGCTGGAAGTCGACGGCAGGCCGCTGATGCGCGCGTACTCGATCGCCAGCGCGCACTACGAAGAACATCTGGAGTTCTTCAGCATCAAGGTGCCCGACGGCCCGCTGACCTCGCGTCTGCGCCACATCGCCAGCGGCGACGAAGTGCTGGTCAGCCGCCGTCCCACCGGCACGCTGGTGCTCAACGATCTCAACCCGGGCAAGCGGCTGTACCTGCTCGGCACCGGCACTGGCCTTGCGCCGTTCCTCAGCATCATCCGCGACCCGTCCACTTACGAACGCTTCGAGACCGTGGTGCTGGCGCACGGCGTGCGCCACATCAGCGATCTGGCCTACGCCGATTTCCTCGAACGCGAACTGCCCTCGCACGAATTCCTCGGCGATCTGGTGCGCAGCCAGTTGATCTACTACCCCAGCGTCACCCGCGAGCCGTTCCGCAACCGCGGCCGCATCACCGACGCCATCGCCGACGGACTGATGGCGCAGACCCTGGGCCTGCCGCCGCTGAATCCGCTCGAAGACCGGGTGATGCTGTGCGGCAGCCCGCAGATGCTCGAAGACACCGCGGCCCTGCTCGAAGGCCGCGGCTTCAAGCCGTCGCCGCGCACGCGCGAGCCGGGCGACTACGTCATCGAACGCGCCTTCGTCGAGAAATAAGCCGCGCCGGGCTGGTCCCGGCGTTCATTCCGCCATCCCTTCGCGCGGCGCGGAGCGTCGCGCGCATTCGAGGACTACCGCATGAGCAGCACCCCCACAGCGGTGACGCTGATCGGCGCGCCGACCGACATCGGCGCCGGCGCGCGCGGCGCGCGTCTGGGCCCGGAGGCCCTGCGCATCGCCGGTCTGCGCGAAGCCCTGCATCAACTCGGCCTGGACGTGGCCGACCGCGGCAATCTCGACGGCCCGGAAAACCCGTGGACCGAACCGGTCGACGGCTATCGCCACCTGGACGAAGTGGTGGCCTGGAACCAGACCGTGATGGACGCGGTCGGCGCCGAACTGCGCGACGGGCGCATGCCGATCCTGCTCGGCGGCGATCACTGCCTGGGCCTGGGCTCGATCACCGCGGTGGCCAAGCACTGCCGCGAACACGGCAAGAAGCTGCGGGTGCTGTGGCTGGACGCGCACGCCGACTTCAACACCCACGACATCACCCCGACCGGCAACATGCACGGCATGCCGGTGGCCTGCCTGATCGGCCTGGGGCCGCGCGAGCTGACCCACCTGGGCGGCGAAGCGCCGGCGATGCAGGTCGATGAGATGCGCCAGATCGGTACCCGTTCGGTCGATGCCGGCGAGAAGCAACTGATCAAGCGCCACGGCCTGCCGGTGTACGACATGCGCAAGATCGGCGACATCGGCATCAAGAAGGTGATGGAGCACGCGCTGGAAGGCGTGGACGAAGACACCCACATCCACGTCAGCTTCGATGTCGACTTCTTGGATCCGAGCATCGCTCCGGGCGTCGGCACCGTGGTCGCGGGCGGGCCGAACTATCGCGAGGCGCAACTAGCGATGGAGATGATCGCCGAGAGCGGGCGGGTGGGGTCGCTGGACATCGTCGAGCTCAATCCTATTCTGGATCGCGACAACCACACCGCGCTGGTGGCGATCGATCTGGTCGAGAGTTTGTTCGGCAAGTCGACGTTGGCGCGGAGTTGATGTCGGCGGCGGTGGTGGCGGGGCGGTGGCGGTGCTTGCAGCTTGCAGCTTGCAGCTCGCAACTTGCGGCCTGCGGCTCGCGTGCGAGCGGCTTGAGTGCGGCTTGTGTCTTGCTCGTCATCCCCGCGAACACGGGGATCCAGGGCCTCATCGCGACATGACTCTGAAGTCTCTGGATTCCCGCCTTCGCGGGAATGACGGTAGGCAAGTACGTCGCTACCGCTTTTGCCCGTCATCCCCGCGAAGGCGGGGATCCAGGGCTTTATCGCGACATGACTCTCAAGTCTGTGGATGTTCGGCCGCGCCGAAGTAAAGCGGAGCCCGTCTTCGCGGGGATGACGGAAGTATTCGATGCGATCAGGCGATAACGACTGCGCGCCGATCAATCGACACGCCCTTCGAAAATCCGAACGTTCGTTCGTTTATCACGCGCACCCAACCCACGCATTTAGTTGCACGCACAACGGTGCTGCGACGCCGCATGACCTGTATCGGCGTCATGCTAATTTCGGGCGCACATTCGATATTAGCCAGGCAAGCTGCGGCCGCATTCGTCGCTCGATCGCGTTACCACGATAGGGGCGGGCCTTGCGTGCCGCGTCGTACCGGGATGGGAACCGGATGCGGCCAGGCGCATCGGCTTGATCGCATCGCAGACATCGAAGTCCGAACGTTTTCGACGAAACGTTTTTCAATAGGGGGAATACCAGATGATCGCTCGCTCGCCGGGTCGCAAGTCCTTGTCCTTGGCCGTCGCATTGGGTTTGGCCGCGCTCGCCGCTAACGCGCAGGCGCAACAAGCCGCGGCGCCGACGCAGGAAGAAGAAGCCAAAACCCTTGCCGGCCTGACCGTCACCGCGCAAAAACGCGAGGAGGCGATGCAGGACGTGCCGATCTCGATCACCGCCTTGCCCGAGCAACTGCTGCAGGACACCGGCGTGCGCGACGTCAAGGACGTGCAAGTGCTGGTGCCGGGCCTGACCGTCAGCAGCACCCAGAGCGAAGTGCAGACGGTGGCGCGCATCCGCGGCATCGGCACGGTCGGCGACAACGCCGGTCTGGAATCCTCGGTCGGCGTGGTGATCGACGGCGTGTACCGCCCGCGCAACGGCGTGGGCTTCGGCGATCTGGGCGAGATCGAACGGATCGAAGTGCTCAAGGGCCCGCAAGGTACGGTGTTCGGCAAGAACACCTCGGCCGGCGTGATCAACGTGATCACCCGCCGCCCGAGCTACGACACCACGGTCGAGGGCGAACTGACCGTCGGCAATTACGGCGCGCTCGGCGCGGCCGGTTCGTTCAACACCTCGATCGGCGAAAACGCCGCCTTCCGCATCTACGGCGCCAAGCGCAAGCGCGACGGCTTCACCGACGTGGAAGTCGGCCGCGGCCCGCGCGGCGAGCGCGAGGACGGCGATCAGAACTTCCACACCCTGCGCGGCCAGTTGCTGCTGGAACCGACCGAAAACCTCGACATCAATTTCATCGCCGATTTCAGCAGCCGCGAAGAGAACTGCTGCGTCGGCCTGACCACCGTGCGCGGGCCGACATCGGCGATCATCAACGGCCTGGTCGGCGGCATCGGCGTGGCGCCGGTGGCCGATCCGTTCGCGCGCCGCGCCTGGAGCAATCGCCCGACCACCCAGGACATCAAGGACAAGGGCGTGTCGGCTGAGGTCAACTGGATCACCCCGTGGTTCGGCGGCGCCACCCTGACCTCGATCACCGCCTCGCGCGATTGGCAGGCGATCAACGGCCTGGACTTCGATTTCACCACCGCCGACATGATCTACCGCAACCCGGATCCGAACGAATCGTTCACCGGCTTCAAGCAGTTCAGCCAGGAGTTCCGCCTGACCGGCGCGACCGACAAGCTGGATTGGATGTTCGGCCTGTTCTATGCCGACGAAGACCTCAAGCGCAACGATTCCTACAGCCTGGGCGCGCACTACGAACCGTATCTGTCGACCGCGGTGCTGAGCCAGATCGCCGCGCGTTTCCCCGCCGGCGTGGTCAACACCGCCAACGCCGCGACCTTCCTCTCGCAGGCCAGCGGCCGCCCGTTCGGCAGCAACTTCGCCGGCCTCGGCGCGCTCGACCGTTACAAGCAGAACAGCAAGAGCGTGGCCTTGTTCACCAACAACACCTGGCACGCCACCGACAAACTCGATTTCACCTTGGGCCTGCGCTACACCAAGGAGAACAAGGAACTCGACTCGGTGTATTCCAACCCCAACGGCGGCCTGGGTTGCGGTTCGGCGCTGGCCAATCCCACCCGCGTCGGTCAGGCGCTGGCCGCGCGCGGCGTGCCGGCGGCGGCGTTGAGCGCGTTGGTGCCGCAAGTGGTCGGCTTCATGTGCCTGCCCTGGGCCAACACCTTGCACAACGGGCGGATCACCAATCAGGAACGCGACGAAAAGGAATGGTCGGGCACGATCAAGGCCGCGTACCGCTGGAACGAGCACGTCATGGGGTATGCCTCGGCGGCGCGCGGCTACAAGTCCGGCGGCTTCAACTTGGATCGCGTGCAGTCGTCCAACGGTTTGTCCGCGGGCACCGCCGGCATCCTGCCGGTCAACGACACCTCGTTCCCGGGCGAGTTCGTCGACAGCTACGAGCTCGGCGCCAAGACCACCTGGGCCGGCGGCAATCTGTTGCTCAACGCGACCTTGTTCCATCAGACCTACAGCGACTTCCAGCTCAACAGCTTCCTCGGCACCAGCTTCGTGGTGCGGTCGATTCCCGAAGTGGTGTCGCAAGGCATCGACACCGAGGTGCTGTGGCAGACCGGGCTCAAGGGCCTGATGCTGCAGGGCGGTGTGATGTACGCCGACACCAAGTACGGCAACGATCCGCTGCCCGATGCCGATCTGGCCAAGCTGCCCGGCGCGCGCGCCAGCTTCGCGCCGCTGTGGTCGGCCTCGGCGTCGGTGACTTATCAATGGGACTTCGCTTCCAGCCTGATCGGACGCTTCAACATCGGCGCCAAGTATTCCTCCGACTACAACACCGGCTCGGATCTGGATCCGGAGAAGGGCCAGCAGGCCTACACCGTGGTTAACGCGCGCCTGGGCATCGGCGCCAAGAGCCGGCGCTGGATGGTCGAGGCCTGGGCCTTGAACCTGTTCGATGAGGAATACAAGCAGGTCGGTTTCGACGCGCCGCTGCAGACCGGCTCGTGGAACGCCTTCCTCGGCGCGCCGCGGACGTACGGCGTGACCTTCCGGGTGATGTACTGATCCGCGCTCACCGCCAGCGCAGGCCGAACGACGCGCGGGCAACCGCCGCGTTCGGCCGGTTCTAGCGAGGCCGATGGCATGGAGCGCTCCCGTCGTTCGGATCGAACGGCGGGAGCGCATGCGCGTCGCTTCTTGGCTACGGTTTGCCGCTCGTGTGGCGAGGTAAGCCGCGATTGGTGGCCGTTGGGTGCTGCGAGAGTTTCGTCGTGACTTCGGTGTCGCGGTCGCGGCTCGCGCCGCTCCTACAGGTAGATGTCGCCATCCGCACGATCCTGCGTCACCGCGATCGCCCCCTGTAGGAGCGGCGCGAGCCGCGACCGCGACACCACGCCCACGACGCAAGCCATCGTGCCGGCGCAACCCCCACGCTTTGCCCAACGACCACCGCCAACCTCCGCGCGCCATCGTCCTGACGAATGTCACCGATCCGCGCTGCAAGCGCGAAAACCCCGCGTCCGCGCCCGTCGCGATGACTAGCGGCACATGCCGCCACGTCAGCCCGCGCCTAGCGTGAGCCGCGAATCCGGGCCAGGGACTGGTGCCGCCCGCGGACGCGAAGTCCGCCTCGCACGCATCGGACTCGCAGCCATGATTCGTTCCAGCATTGCCTTCGCCATCGCGTGCGCGCTGTGCGCGGGCGCCGCGCCGCTCACGCCCGCCATCGCCGCTTCGGCCGAACAGCAGGCGCCGACGATTTTCTCTCCAGGCGTCATCTCCGGCGCCGGTCACGACGCCGCGCCGACGTTCACTCCCGACGGCGACACCGTGTACTTCGGCCGGCAGGCGCCGGACACCGCGGTGATCATGCAATCCCAGCGCAGCGGCGAGGGCTGGAGCGAGCCGCGCATCGCCAGTTTCTCCGGCGAATGGAGCGACATGGAACCGGCGATGGCGCCCGACGGTTCGTACCTGATTTACGTCTCCAACCGCCCGGCGCGTCCCGGCGACAAACCCGGCGACGGCTTCTACAACGGCAAGTCCTGGCCCGGCCAGGCCAGCGCGTTGTGGCGGGTGCGCCGCACCGCGCAGGGATGGAGCGCGCCGGAGCGGCTGCCCGACCGGATCAACCGCGGCAACGCGGTCTACGCGCCGGCCGTGGCCGCCGACGGCTCGCTGTACTTCATGCGGCCCAACGACACGACCGGCAATTTCCAACTGTTCCGCGCGCAGATGCGCGACGGCGACTACGAACAGCCGCAGCCGCTGCCGTTCAGCGGCGGCGAACAGAACGATGTCGACCCGGCGGTGGCGCCGGACGAATCGTTCCTGATCTTCGGCTCGCGCCGCGCCCAGGCCAGCAAGTCGATGGACCTGTTTATCGCTTTCCACGACGCCCAGGGCTGGAGCGAGCCGCAATGGCTGGGCGAGACCGTCAACAGCCCGGGCTCGGACGCCGAGGCGCGGCTGAGCCCGGACCTGAAGACCCTGTACTTCAGCAGCGAGCGCACGTTGAAGCGGGGCTACCCGCGCACGCGCGAGCAAACCCTGGCCGACCTTGAGCGCATCGGCGCCTGGGACAACTCGCTGTACAACATCTGGCAGGTGCCGTTGCCGCCGCTGCTGGCCGCGCATCGCCCGCAGGCGGATGCGGCGCGCTGAGGGCTCGCTGCGCCCCGACCCCGCGATCCCGACCCGTCGCGCAAAGCCGCGGCGCCCGCGCCCGCTATAGTGGCGGCATGACCGAAGACGCCTCCGATATCGCCTTGCAGCGCCTCGCCCAGCAGATCGGCGAGGCCGCCCGCCTCAACCACCACATGCTGGTCACCGCCGAAAGCTGCACCGGCGGCTGGATCGCCAAGACTCTGACCGACATCGCCGGCTCCTCGGGCTGGTTCGAATGCGGCATCGTCGCCTACAGCTATGAAGCCAAGCAGGCCTTGCTGAGCGTGCGGCCGCAGACCCTGGAGCAGTTCGGCGCGGTCAGCCGCGAGACCGTGATCGAAATGGTGTCCGGCGCGCTGGCCAACACCGGCGCGACCCTCGCCGTCGCGGTGACCGGCATCGCCGGGCCGGGCGGCGGCACCGACGACAAGCCGGTCGGCACGGTCTGGATCGCCTGGAAGCGCCGCAACGGCTACCCGCGCGCGGAAGTGTTCCATTTCGACGGCGACCGCGAATCGGTCCGCCGCCAAAGCGTGGCCGCGGCCTTGCTCGGGATGCAGTCGCTGGCGACCTGAGGGGCAGGGCGCGGCGTATCGGCCGCGCTGCGGCGCCGGGAGGCGAGCGATTCCGGCGAACTCCGGAATCCCCCCATCACCGTCATCCCAGCGAACTCTGGAATCCCCCGTCACCGTCATTCCAGCGAACTCCGGAATTCCCCCGTCACCGTCATTCCAGCGAACTCCGGAATCCCCCCGTCACCGTCATTCCGGCGAAAGCCGGAACCCATTTTGATCTTGCTGTTCCGCTCTCGCCGCCGCACCCAACGCCAGCCCGCAACACCAATCCCCACCCACCTCAATCCAGCCCACGCTCCCAAATCTGCCCGACCAGATCGTGACCAAAGCTGTGGTGGCGATTCTCCTCAACCAGACCGAAACCGAAATCCTCGTAAATCCGCCGCGCCGCCACCAACAGATCGTTGGTCCACAAGCGCATGCGCCGATAACCCGCCGCACGCGAAAACTCGATGCACGTCTCGACCAGTCGCTTGCCCACGCCAAGCCCGCGCGCGCGCGGATCGACCAGCAGGCAGCGCAACTGCGCAGTGTCGGCATCGTCCTGATTGCGCACCACGAACACGCAGCCGATCCGTTCGCCGTCCAGCTCGGCGATCCAGCAACGCTCGCTTCGCGGATCGTGCTCGCTGGCGAAGCGTGCGAACAAGGTCGCCACCAGCGCCTCGAAGTCCGCGTTCCAACCGTATTCGTCCGCATACAGCCGACCGTGGCGTTCGATCGCCCAGCCGATATCGCCGATCCGATGCTCGCGCACCAGCACCCGCTGCGGCGCCGGCACGGTCTGCGCCGACAACGCCAGTTCGGCCTCGCCGATCGCGTGCAGCAAGCGGTCGCGTTGCAGCGGCGACAGCGCCGCCAGCATCGCCGCGGTGGCTTGGTGCGAGCTGCGGTCGAGCAGGGCGAACGCCTCGCGGCCCTGCGCCGACAAGGTCAGCACGAAGCTGCGCGCGTCTTGTTCGGAACGGGTTTTCTCGACCAGCCCGGCATCGGCGAAGCTCTGCAGGATCCGGCTCAGATAACCGGGGTCCAGCCCCAGCGAATCGCCGATCTCGCGCGCCGCCACCGGCTCGCGCTGGGCCAGTTCGAACAACACCCGCGCTTGGGTCAGCGGAAACGGACTGTCGAGCAGATCCTCCTGCAGCACGCCGATCCGGCGGGTGTAGAAGCGATTGAAGGCGCGGACGGAATCGACTTCCGCGGTTTCGACGTCGGTGGCCATGGCGGCGCGCTCGGCAGGGGCTAGGACTCCAATCTCGGGCAGTTGTTTGACGATGTCAAATAAATTCCGGACGAATGGACTTGCCGCTCCCGCTCGTTAGTAGTAATACTACTAACCATGAATCTGACCGACACCCAGCAAGCCATCCTCGCGCTGATCGCTGAGCGGATCGACGCCGAGGGCATGCCGCCTTCCCAGACCGAGATCGCCAAGGCCCTGGGTTTCAAGGGCGTACGCGCCGCGCAGTACCACCTCGACGCGCTCGAGGCGGCCGGCGCGATCGAGCGCGTCCCGGGCCGCGCGCGCGGCATCCGGGTGCTGGTGCCGTCGCCGCAGGCGCAGCGCGAGCTGGAGCTGGCCTCGGCCAACGAAGACGCGATCCGCCTGCCGGTGCTGGGGCGGGTCGCCGCGGGCGCGCCGATCGGTTCGGCGGCCGGGATCGAACCGGACAACTACGTCCTGCTCGACCGCAACATGTTCTTTCCGTCGCCGGACTACATGCTCAAGGTCAAGGGCGACTCGATGCGCGACGAAGGCATCTTCGACGGCGACCTGATCGGCGTGCACCGCACCCACGACGCGCGCTCGGGCCAGATCGTGGTCGCGCGCATCGACGATGAAATCACCGTCAAGCTGCTCAAGATCGGCAAGGACCGCATCCGCCTGCTGCCGCGCAATCCCGATTACGCCCCGATCGAGGTCCAGCCCGATCAGGATTTCGCCATCGAAGGCCTGTACTGCGGCCTGGTCCGGCCGAATCGCTGAGATGGCGCGCGCCAAGGCCGATCCCAACGTCGATCGCTACGGCTCGCCGCGCGCCTGCGCCGCGGTGCACGCCGCGCAGGCCGCGCTGCAAGGCCTGGGTGAGTCGATTTCCGCCTCGTTTTCGCGGCTAAATCCGACCCCCGCGCAAGCCTGCGGCCGGCAGACCGGCGTCGCGGCGGGCGATAATTTGGTTCCAGGCGCTGCGGTCTCAACCTCTGCGATCCGCGTCCTCTAACTTCCCCTCACCACGACAGACTTAAGGAATACAACGATGGACGAGAACAAGAAGCGAGCCCTTTCGGCCGCCCTGAGCCAGATCGAAAAGCAATTCGGCAAGGGCTCGGTGATGCGCATGGGCGACCGCGCGGTCGAGGCCACCGAGGTCATCGGCACCGGCTCGCTGATGCTCGACATCGCGCTCGGCATCGGCGGCCTGCCCAAGGGCCGCGTGGTCGAAATCTACGGTCCGGAATCCTCGGGCAAGACCACCCTGACCCTGCAAGCCATCGCCGAATGCCAGAAGAACGGCGGCACCGCGGCCTTCATCGACGCCGAGCACGCGCTCGACCCGGTCTACGCCGCCAAGCTCGGCGTCAACGTCGACGACCTGCTGCTGTCGCAGCCCGACACCGGCGAGCAAGCGCTGGAAATCGCCGACATGCTGGTGCGTTCGGCCGCGGTCGACATCGTTGTCATCGACTCGGTCGCCGCGCTCACCCCCAAGGCCGAAATCGAAGGCGAAATGGGCGACCAGCTGCCGGGCCTGCAGGCCCGTCTGATGAGCCAGGCGCTGCGCAAGCTGACCGGCAACATCAAGCGTTCCGGCACCCTGGTGATCTTCATCAACCAATTGCGCATGAAGATCGGCGTGATGATGCCGGGCCAGAGCCCGGAAGTGACCACCGGCGGCAACGCGCTCAAGTTCTACGCCTCGGTGCGTCTGGACATCCGCCGCATCGGCGCGATCAAGAAGGGCGACGAAATCATCGGCAACCAGACCAAGATCAAGGTCGTCAAGAACAAGCTCGCCCCGCCGTTCAAGCAGATCGTCACCGAAATCCTCTACGGCGAAGGCATCTCGCGCGAAGGCGAACTGATCGACATGGGCGTGGAAGCCAAGTTGGTCGAGAAGTCCGGCGCCTGGTACAGCTGCGGCGATGAGCGTATCGGCCAGGGCAAGGAAAACGCGCGCCAGTACCTCAAGGAAAACCCGGAGATGGCCACGCGCCTGGAAGCCCAGTTGCGCGAGAAGTTCGTGCCGACCGACGCTCCGCGCGAAGAGGCCGACGAGGACTGATCCTCGCCGCCTGAGTCAGCAGACAGAGTCAGATGAGTTCCGATCGGGATGACGGACGGCGCCATGGTGGTGGCGCCGACGGCACGGCCGGGCAGGGTGGTGAGCCCTCGCCCGGTCGTGGCGGCTCGCATTTGCAGGAACTGCGCGCGCGGATGCGCGCGATCGAAACCGGCGGCCCGTCGGCGCAGGCAGGCGACAGGGGCGACAGGGTCACGGCATCGGCTCGGGCCGATTCGGATCAGCGCGGGAGTCCGGATTCGGACACGGCCCGCGGGTCGCAGGCGAGCCGCAAGTCACGTGGCTCCGGGCTTGAGCGGTTCGAGTCCCAATCCGAAAACGACTTCGGCGACACCCTCGGCGCAGACGCCCTGACCGAACCCGCACTTTCCGGCCTGTCCGCCGATCCGCGGCCGGTCCCCGAGGCCAGCGCCGCGGCGAGCGATGGCGACGGCGCCGACGACCTCCCCGGCTTCGCGCCGGAAGACTCCCTGTTCGGCCCGGATTCCAACAGCCAAATCAGCCGCGGCCGCCGACGCACGCCACGCGAGCAGACCCCGACCCAGCGCGCCCTGGGCCTGCTGACCCGGCGCGAGCACTCGCGCAAGGAACTGACCCGCAAGCTGACCTCGCGCGGGCTGGATCGCGATGAGGTCGTGGCCGCCGTCGATCGGCTTACCGATGCCGGCTGGCAGAACGATGCCCGCTTCGCCGAAAGCCTGGTCCGCGCGCGGGCCGGCAACGGCTACGGGCCGGTCCATATCCGCGCCGAACTGGCGATGCACGGGCTGGACAGTCAGGCCATCGCCGAAGCGCTGCTCGCCTACGAGGGCGACTGGCTCGACAACGCCCGAGAATTGGCCCGCCGCCGCTACGGCGAGGGCTATTTTCGCGAGCCGGCGCTGCGCCGGAAGGCCGCCGACCTGCTGCTTCGGCGTGGCTTCGATGGGGGAACCGTACGGAATGCGAATCGTTCTTGCGCCGAGGACTGAACGACCTGGCACATTTACTGTTCAGCCTTGCGCACAAGACCCCTGGGCCTGTTAGGCTACGCGGCTTTCGGGTTCCGGATTGCCTGTTCCAGTCGATGCCCCCATGTCGGTGGCATGGGTTCGGTCGAGCGCTCCGCTCCCGACCAGGCGAACTATCTCCCAGGCATGAAAACCACCACTGAAATCCGCAGCGATTTCCTCGAGTTCTTCCGAGGCAAGGGTCACACCATCGTTCCGTCGGCTCCGCTGGTGCCGGCCAACGACCCGACCTTGCTGTTCACCAACTCGGGCATGGTGCAATTCAAGAACGTTTTCCTCGGCAGCGAGAAGCCGGGCTACGTGCGCGCGGCCGACGTGCAGCGCTGCCTGCGTGCCGGCGGCAAGCACAACGATCTCGATCAGGTCGGCTACACCGCGCGCCACCACACCTTCTTCGAGATGCTCGGCAACTGGTCCTTCGGCGATTACTTCAAGGAAGACGCCATTACCTGGGCCTGGGAACTGCTGACCCAAGTGTGGGGCCTGCAAGCCGAGCGCTTGCTGGTGACGGTCTACCACACCGACGACGAAGCCTACGATCTTTGGAACAAGAAGATCGGCGTGCCGGCCGAGCGCATCGTCCGCATCGGCGACAACAAGGGCGCGCCGTTCGCTTCGGACAATTTCTGGCAGATGGCCGACACCGGCCCCTGCGGCCCGTGCACCGAGATCTTCTACGACCACGGCGCGCACATCGCCGGCGGCCCGCCGGGTTCGCCCGATGAGGACGGCGATCGCTTCATCGAAATCTGGAACCTGGTGTTCATGCAGTTCGACCGCCAGCCCGACGGCACGCTGCTGCCGCTGCCGGCGCCGTGCGTGGACACCGGCATGGGCCTGGAACGTCTGGCGGCGGTGCTGCAGGGCGTGCACGGCAACTACGAAATCGACCTGTTCCGCCATCTGATCGCCGCCGCGGCCAAGGCCACCGGCACCGCCGATCTGGAAAACAAGTCGCTGCGGGTGATCGCCGATCACATCCGCGCCTGTTCGTTCCTGATCGTCGACGGCGTGCTGCCGTCCAACGACGGCCGCGGTTATGTGCTGCGCCGGATCATCCGCCGCGCCCTGCGCCACGGCTGGATGCTCGGCCAGAAGGGCCCGTTCTTCCACAAGCTGGTGCCGGCGCTGGTCCAGGTGATGGGCGATGCCTATCCGGAACTGACCGCCAAGCGCGAGTTCGTCGAAGCCGCGCTGGCCGCGGAAGAAGAGCGCTTCGCCGCGACCCTGGATTCGGGCATGCGCATCTTCGATGAGATCGCCACCCGCTCCAAGGGCGCGATCGCCGGCGCCGACGCGTTCAAGCTCTACGACACCTACGGCTTCCCCGCCGACCTGACCGCCGACATCGCGCGCGAGCGCGGCCTGTCGGTCGACATGGCCGGGTTCGAAGTCGAGATGGAAAAACAGCGGATCATCGCCCGCAAGGCCGGCAAGTTCGGCAACGCGACCACGATGCCGGCCGAACTGGCCGCGCAACTGGCGCCGACCGAGTTCCTCGGCTACGACCGGGTGACCGAAGGCGGCCTGCAGGTCGTCGCGCTGCTGCGCGACGGCAGCCCGGTCGAGCAGCTCAACGCTGGCGACGAGGGCGTGGTGATTCTCGACCGCACCCCGTTCTACGCCGAAAGCGGCGGTCAGGTCGGCGACACCGGCGAGCTCGACGAAGCCGGCACCCGTTTCGTGGTCGGCGACACCCAGAAGTTCGCCGGCCAGTTCCACGGCCATGTCGGCACGCTCACCGCCGGCAGCCTCAAGCGCGGCGACCGCGTCCTGGGCGCCGTCGACGAAGCCCGCCGCGCCGCGACCGTGCTCAACCATTCGGCGACCCACTTGCTGCACGCGGCGCTGCGCCGCCTGCTCGGCGACCACGTGACCCAGAAGGGCTCGCTGGTCGCGCCGGACCGCCTGCGTTTCGATTTCTCGCACTTCAATCCGCTGACCGACGCCGAGCTCGCCCAGATCGAGCGCCAGGTCAACGCCGACGTGCGCCGCAACTACCAAGCCGAAGTGCACCAGATGGGCATGCAGGAAGCCATCGACTTCGGCGCCATGGCCTTGTTCGGCGAGAAGTACGGCGACCGCGTGCGCGTGCTGCGCATGGGCGAGGCGTCGACCGAACTGTGCGGCGGCACCCACGTGTCGCGCACCGGCGATATCGGACTGTTCAAGATCGTCGCCGAGAGCGGCGTCCAGGCCGGCGTGCGCCGGATCGAGGCGCTGACCGGGCAGGGTGCGCTGGACTTCGTCGCCGAGGAAGAGCAGCGTCTGGAGCAGGCCGCGCGTCTGCTCGGCGGCAACGCCGGCGATGTCGCCGACAAGTTGCGCGCGCTGCTGGACCGGCAGAAGAAGCTCGAGCGCGAGCTGGAATCGATCAAAGCCAAGGCCGCCTCCGGCGCCGCCTCCGACCTGGCCGCCTCGGCGACCCAGATCGGAGCGGTCAAGCTGGTCGCGACCAGGCTGGAAGGGTTTGACGCCAAGGCGTTGCGCGAGGCGGTGGACAGCCTCAAGCAGCAGCTTGGCGACGCGGTGATCGTGCTGGCGGGCGCCAGCGACGGTAAGGCGGCTTTGGTCGCCGGAGTGAACGGAAGCGCGGCTGGCAAGGTCAAGGCGGGGGAACTCCTCGCGCACGTGGCCAGTCAGATCAACGGTAAAGGCGGCGGCCGTCCGGACATGGCTCAGGGCGGTGGCGATGACGGCCCGGCTCTGGTCCAGGCCCTTGCGGGCGTCGCGCAGTGGATTGAGAGTAAGCTTGTCTGAATGGCGAACAGTGACTGCTATCGCTTGCGACCTTGTTTGACCGGTCGCTAAGATGGTTCACGTTTGTGTACAAATTGCAGCATTCTTCCTAGTGAAAAAGAATGCCAACGCCGGTACTGCGGTCCCGGCTCGAGGAGGTTTTCAATGCTGATCCTGACGCGTCGCGTCGGCGAAACCCTGATGATCGGCGACTCGGTGACCGTCACCGTGCTCGGCGTCAAGGGCAACCAGGTGCGTATCGGTATTACCGCACCGAAAGATGTCGCGGTTCATCGCGAGGAGATTTATCAGCGCATCCAGCGAGGCGAGGACGCGTCGGACGATTCGGGCAAAAACGCCGGCGGCTGATAAAAAGTTTGTCGCAAGCGTTGCTGTAAATCGGGCGAGCCGTTATGCTTCCCGCCCGCATTGCTTCATCGATGCGGAGAGTTGCCCGAGAGGCTGAAGGGGCTCCCCTGCTAAGGGAGTATAGGGTCAAAAGCTCTATCGAGGGTTCGAATCCCTCACTCTCCGCCAGTTGTACCGAAGCCGCCTTCGGCGGCTTTATTTTGTCGTTACGCCCACGGAGCAGCGTGGTCGCAGCGGCAAGACAAACAGAAAACGTTGACGGAATATTGCTCGCCCGTCATAATTTTTTGTCTAAGCGCCCGTAGCTCAGCTGGATAGAGCACCAGGCTACGAACTTGGGGGTCGGAGGTTCGAATCCTTCCGGGCGCGCCATATTGGAAAGCCGGTCATCGTCAGATGGCCGGCTTTTTTCTTTTGTCCGCCTGTATCTGGCCGAGGTTTATCCGTCCGCGGCGGCGTCGAATCGGCAGGCGGGTGGGGGCTTCCCGTCGGGCCGATCTTGCGTCATAATTGCCTGCTCAGCGCGCCCGTAGCTCAGCTGGATAGAGCACCAGGCTACGAACTTGGGGGTCGGAGGTTCGAATCCTTCCGGGCGCGCCACTCATACCGAAACCCGGCGATCGAAAGATCGCCGGGTTTTTCTTTGCGCGTGTTGTGTTGCCAGCCCCGCGCAATTCCTGCCGCCGGACCTGCGAATACGTCGTTGCGGGGCTGCTCCTGTAGGAGCGGCGCAAGCCGCGACCGCGAAACGACGCAGGTGTCGAAAGTTCGTCGCAGTTGCGGCGGCGTGGTCGCAGCTCGCGCAGCTCCTACAGTCGCCCTCTGTAGGAGCGGCGCAAGCCGCGACCGCGAAACGACGCAGGCGTCGAAAGTTCGTCGTAGTTGCGGCGGCGTGGTCGCAGTTCGCGCAGTCATCCCCTGTAGGAGCGGCGCAAGCCGCGACCGCGGAACGACTGAGGCGTCAAAAGTTCGTCGCAGTGGCGGCGGCGCGGTCGCGGCTCGTGCAATGCCTGCAGCAGCTCGGCGTTGGATAACGTTCGGGTCGGGACGATGGTTCGTAGCGGACGCGCTGTCCGCATTCGGGGTTTGCCAGGCTTGCCGCCGCTCAGTGCTTCTCGATAAAGCGCAAACCCACACCCGGTTCGGTCGCGATATACCGCGGCGAAGCCGCGTCGTCGCCGAGTTTGTGGCGAAGTTTGCCGACCAGGATGCGCAGGTAGTGGGTGTCTTCCTGGTGGGTCGGACCCCACAGTTCGCGCAGCAACTGCGGCTGGGTGACCACGCGGCCGGCGTGCTGGAACAGCATCGCCAGCAGCGCGTATTCCTTGCGCGCCAGCACCACCGGTTCGCCGTCCAGGTGCACTTCGCGCCGGGCCAGGTCGATGCGCAGGCGGCCGTCGTCGAACACCGGCAGGGTTTCGCCCTGCGGGCCGTGCGCACGCAGCAAGGCGCGCACGCGCGCCATCAGCTCTTGCACGCCGAAGGGCTTGGTCACGTAGTCGTTGGCGCCGCCGTCAAGCGCAGCGACTTTCTCCGCTTCGCTGGAACGCACGGTCAGCAGGATCACCGGCACGCCCGACCATTGACGCAGCTCGCGCAAGACGTCGTGGCCGTCGCGGTCGGGCAGGCCCAGGTCGAGGATCACCAACTCGGCGCCGCGGGTGGCCAAGGCTTCCAGGCCGGCGTTGCCGTTCTCGGCCAGTTCCACCGCGTAGCCCTGCGCGCGCAAGGCGATGTCGAGGAATTTGCGGATCTGCGGCTCATCGTCGACCACCAGCACGCGCGCGGGCGGCGCGGCCGGGTGCGGGTGCGGGTGCGAATGCGGAGCGTGGTCCTCGGTCATGGCGCGGCGCTGGCTTCGGGCTCGGGTTCGATAGGCGGCAGGGTAATGCGGATCGTGGTGCCGCGGCGACCTTGATCGTCCGGTTGGCCGGGCAGGGCGACGACGCTGCCGCCGTGCGCGCCGATCATGCCCTGGCAGATCGCCAGCCCCAGGCCGGTGCCCTGACGGCCGCGGTCGCCGCGCTCGACGCTGTAGAACATGTCGAAGATGCGCGCGCGCTCGTCCTCGGGAATGCCCGGGCCGCGATCGCTGACGTCGATCCGCAGCAGTTGCTCGGGCAGGGCGCCGGGTTCGTTGTCGACCCGGCGCGCGTCGATGCTCACCGCCGCGCCCGGCGGCGAGAACTTGACCGCGTTTTCCAGCACATTGAACAGCGCCTGTTCGATCAGCGCCGGATGCACCCAGATCGGCGCCAGCCCCGGTTGCAGGCGCACGTCGAAACGCGCGCCGGGTTCATACCGCTGCAGCCGCGTCACCGCCGAGCCGATCAATTCGTCCACGCCGATCCAGTCGCGATTGAGCGCGAGTCCGCCGTGGCCGAGCCGGGTCATGTCGAGCAGGTTCTGGATGTAGCGGTCGAGCCGTTCGCCTTCGATGCGGATGGTTTCCAGCAAGGCGTGGCGGTCTTCGCGCGGCATCGCCTCGGCGTAGTTGTCCAGGCTGCTGGCCGCGCCGATGATCGAGGCCAGCGGCGAGCGCAGATCGTGCGAGACCGAGGACAGCAAGGCCGAGCGCAAGCGTTCGGTTTCGCCGCTGACCCGCGAGTCTTCCAGATCGGCGACCAGACGGGTGCGCAGGATCGCTTGGGCGATGTCGTCGGTCATGGCCTCGGCCAAACGCCGTTGTTCCGCGCCCAATCGGGTCACCGACGCGGCGAAGCGCAGCCCGACCACGCCGGCCGCGGCCGCGTCGTTGGAGCCGTCGCTCTTGAGCGGCAGCAGCCACCAGTCCGCGCCGGCCAGGGTGTCGGTGTAGCGCCCGGCCGGCTGGCGGTTCTTCAGACTCCAATCCGCCGCCGCGCGATCCTTGTCGCTCATCTCCGGCAGATGCTCGCCGCGCAGCGGCGCCGCGCCGATGTAGACGAACACCTCCGCGCCGAGCGAACGCTTGAGCGCGCGCTTGCCGGCGCGCTTGACCTGACCGGCGTCGGCGGCGGTGGCCAGTTCGCGGCCCAGGGTCTGCAATTCGGTCGCATGCGCGTTGGCCGCGCGCAACGCCAGCACCTGCATGCGCAGCTTCGACGCCAGCCGGCCGGCGACCAGCGCGGCGATCAGGAACAGCGTCACCGTGGTCACGCCCTGGCGCGCGCCGATCAGCAAGGTGTAGCGCGGTTCGATGAAAAAGAAGTTGTAGGCGATGAAGCACAGCGCCGAGGCCAGCACCGCCGCGGTCATGCGGGTGCGTGCGGCCACCATCACCACCGCGACGATGAACACCAGCGACAGATCGTCCAGTCCGATCCAGCGTTCGGCGAAGCCGGCCAGCAAGGTCGCCAGCGCCACCGCGACCACCGCCAGCGCGGCGTCGCTGCGGCTGAGCAGTCCGCGCAGGCGGCTGCCGTTGTCGCGCAACGAGCGGCGCGCGCGGGCGCGCGCTTCGGGCGTGCTGACGATGGTCAGTTCGTAGTGCGCGCCGCGTTGGATCAGCTGCTGGGTCAAAGTGCGGTTGATCATCCGCGCCAACGGCCGCTCGCGGGTGCGGCCGAGCACGATGGTCGACACGCCGGCGCGCTCGGCGTGATCGAGCAGGGCGTCGACGATGCTGTTGCCGTGCAGCACCACCGCCTCGCCGCCGAGGCGGCGGGCCAGGGCGAAGGCGCGGTCGAGTTCGGATTGGCGGGCCGGATCGGGCGCGCCGCCGGTCTGCACGGTGACCACGATCCACGGCGAATCGCGGCGTTCGGCGATGCGTCGCGCTACCCGCACCAGGTATTCGGATTGGCCCAGGCCGTCGATGGCGACCATCACCGCGCGGCGCAGCGGCACTCCCGGCAGGCCGCGTGCGGTCTGCGCCTCGCGCAGGTCGCTGTCGACGCGGTCGGCGGCGGTCTGCATCGCCAGCTCGCGCAGCGCGGTCAGATTGGACGGCGAGAAGAACGCCTGCAGCGCGTGCGCGGCCTGTTCGGGCACGTAGACCTTGCCCTGTTGCAGGCGCTCGATCAGCTCGCGCGGCGGCAGATCGACCAGGACGATGTCGCGCAAGCGGTCGAACAGCGCATCGGGCACGGTTTCGCTGACCCGCACGCCGGTGATGCGGTGGATGACGTCGTTGAGGCTTTCCAGGTGCTGGATGTTGATGGTGGTGTAGACGTCGATGCCGGCGTCGAGCAGCTCCAGCACGTCCTGCCAGCGGCGCTCGTGGCGGCTGCCGGGGGCGTTGCGGTGGGCGAGTTCGTCGACCAGCGCGACCTTGGGTTTGCGCGCGAGCAGCGCGTCGAGGTCCATTTCGTCGAGGCTGCGGCCTTGGTAGTCCAGGCGTTTGCGCGGGAGTACGTCCAGGCCTTCGACCAGGGCCGAGGTTTCGGCGCGGCCGTGGGTTTCGACGATGCCGACGACGACGTCGATGCCGCGGCGCTGCAGTTCGCGGGCGCGGCCGAGCATGGTGTAGGTCTTGCCTACGCCGGGGGCGGCGCCGAGGAAGATGGTCAGCCGGCCGGCGCCTTGGCGTTGCAGTTCGCCCATGAGGGCATCGGCTTGGGCGCTGCGGGGGTCGGTCATGCGGGGATTGTGCGCTGGGTGGGTGACGGGGGTGTAGTGGGGGGGGACGGGTTTTGCGAGTTGTTGGGGATGGGGCGACAGACAACGGAATTGCGGCTTTGGCTTGCCGGCCTTTGCTTTTGCCTTTGCCTTGCTCTGGCCTGGCGGCGCAACTGACTCGCGATAGCGATAGGACACCCGGAGGGCGGCGCACAAGGACGTGCGCCGGGTTCCGTCGTGGGCAGGATG
>NZ_JBAMDI010000164.1:0-20663 GCF_036961695.1 Pseudomonas sp. CGJS7
CGCCACCGTATTCGCGGGTAAACCCGCTCCTACACCTGATCGGTGGTGGACACACATCGGGGGTTGGACACATGCCATTGTAGGAGCGGGTTTACCCGCGAAGAGGCCAGTCAGGCAAACCAAAAAAAAGCCCCGCCAGTTCGCACTGGCGGGGCTTTTTCATTCAGCTCTGGCTATCAGCCGTGATGAGGTTTGTGTTCATCGGCGGTTTCCAAGGCTGGTTCCTGGGAGGCTGCAGCAGCTTCCTGTGCGGCTTTGGCAGCAGCCTCGGCCTCGCGCTTACGGCGACGCACTTCACGTGGGTCGTTCGGTGCGCGGCCGTTGGCCAGCATGACAGTGGCAGGTTCGACCACTGCCGGTGCCGGTGCAGGCTCGGCCACTACTTCTGGCTGGGCTTCGACAACCGGGGCAGGCTGCACGGCAACCGGAGCGACTTCGACCACGGCCGGGGCCTGTTCGATTTCACCGGCTTCTACCGCTGGGGCTTCTGCCGGGGTTTCAGTGACCACGGTTTCTGCAACCACGACCGGCTCAACAGCAGGTGCATCTTCAGCGACAGGCTGCGGGGCCATTTCGACCACAGGCTCGGCAGTTGCCTCGGCTGCGGCCACTGGCTCGGTGACCGGCTGCTCGACCGCTGGGGCCACGGACGCTTCTTCAGCTTTGGTGGCCGCTTCGACCTGCTCGACCGGTTGGGCGGCTTCGCTGTTGTCGGTTTCTGCAACGGCAGCGACTTCGGCGGTAGCACGCTCGGCCTGCTGGTTGGCCTGGGCTTCTGCGTCGGAGCTGATGTTGCTGCTGGCGACAGCAGCCGTCACGGCAAGGCCGGCAGCCAGTTCGGCACCCAGCTCGGTGGCCTGGTGCTGTTGTGGCTGCTCTTCGCTGCCTTCTTCTTCACTGCCGTCGATCAGCTCGCCATTGGCATTGCGCTGACGCTCACGACGGTTGCTGCGACGACGCTGGCCACGGGAGCGGCGGCGCGGGCGCTCGCCATCGGTGCCTTCCTGCTCGTCTTGCAGCAGCTCTTCGCCTGGCAGTTGCTCTTCGGCCAGCTCGGCTGCCTGTTCGGTTGCTTCTTCGGCAGCGCGTGGTTGGCGCTCTTCGCGTGGTGGGCGCGCGGCGCGTTCTTCGCGTGGAGCACGCTCTTCGCGCGGTGCGCGTTCCTCACGTGGAGCACGTTCTTCGCGAGGGGCGCGTTCTTCACGTGGAGCACGCTCTTCGCGAGGGGTGCGTTCTTCACGCGGTGCGCGTTCTTCACGTGGAGCACGCTCTTCACGCGGTGCGCGCTCTTCACGTGGCGCTCGCTCTTCGCGGGCTACACGTTCTTCACGCGGCTGGCGCTCTTCGCGTTCGGCTGGCGGGGTAGCGTCCAGCGGCTCGCGCAGTTCGCGAACGCGCTCTTCGCCGCGGTTGCCACGGCGGTCTTCGCGTGGTTGGCGCGGCGCACGTTCTTCGCGCGGTGCACGCTCTTCACGTGGGGCACGTTCCTCACGCGGCGCACGCTCTTCGCGTGGGGCGCGTTCCTCGCGCGGTGCACGCTCTTCACGCGGTGCGCGCTCGGCACGCTCTTCACGCGGTTTACGTTCTTCGTCGCGGCGGCCGTTGCGGTTGCGGCTTTGCTGGCGGCCGTTGCGGCGTTCTTCGTTACGCGGGCTGCGCTCGGCAGCCGGTTTTTCGGCGGCGGGCACCACTGGCGCGGCGGCAGGCTCGTCCTTGCCGGCGAACAGGCTCACCAGCGACTTCACCAGGCCTTTGAACAGGCTTGGCTCCGGAACGCTCGGGGCAGGGGCTACCGGCGCGGCAGCCTGGGGCTCTTCAGCGGCGGCCGGTACCGGTGCGTTGGCGCGGGCCGGGGCCGTTTTCACTGCGGCTTCCTGGCGTACCAGGGTGCGGGTGGCGGTCGGTTGCGGCGCTTCTTCGGCTTCGGCGGCGGCGATTTCGTAGCTGGACTGGTTGTTCAGCACTTCAGGGTTGTCGTCGCGCAGGCGCTGGACTTCGAAGTGCGGGGTTTCCAGGTGGTCGTTCGGCAGGATGATGATGCGCGCACGGGTGCGCAGCTCGATCTTGGTGATCGAGTTACGCTTTTCGTTCAGCAGGAACGCGGCTACCGGGATCGGCACTTGAGCACGTACTTCGGCGGTGCGGTCCTTCAGGGCTTCTTCTTCGATCAGGCGCAGGATGGCCAGCGACAGCGATTCGACGTCACGGATGATGCCGGTGCCGGAGCAGCGTGGGCAGACGATGCCGCTGCTTTCGCCCAGCGATGGGCGCAGGCGCTGACGGGACATTTCCAGCAGGCCGAAGCGCGAGATGCGGCCTACCTGGACGCGGGCGCGGTCGGCTTCCAGGCATTCACGCACGCGCTCTTCAACGGCGCGCTGGTTCTTCGCCGGGGTCATGTCGATGAAGTCGATGACGATCAGGCCGCCGATGTCACGCAGGCGCAGCTGGCGGGCGATTTCCTCGGCCGCTTCCAGGTTGGTCTGCAGGGCGGTTTCTTCGATGTCGCTGCCTTTGGTGGCGCGCGCCGAGTTGATGTCGATGGACACCAGGGCTTCGGTCGGGTCGATCACGATCGAACCGCCGGACGGCAGGTCGACCACGCGCTGGAAGGCGGTCTCGATCTGGCTTTCGATCTGGAAGCGGTTGAACAGCGGTACGCTGTCTTCGTACAGCTTGACCTTGCTGGCGTACTGCGGCATCACCTGGCGGATGAAGGTCAGCGCTTCTTCCTGGGCGTCGATGCTGTCGATCAGTACTTCGCCGATGTCCTGACGCAGGTAGTCGCGGATGGCGCGGATGATGACGTTGCTTTCCTGGTAGATCAGGAATGGCGCGGCGCGGTCCAGGGACGCTTCCTTGATGGCGGTCCACAGCTGCAGCAGGTAGTCCAGGTCCCACTGCATTTCTTCGCTGCTGCGGCCAAGGCCGGCAGTGCGCACGATCAGGCCCATGTCGCCCGGTACGGTCAGGCCGTTCAGGGCTTCGCGCAGTTCGTTGCGCTCTTCGCCTTCGATGCGGCGCGAGATGCCACCGGCACGCGGGTTGTTGGGCATCAGCACCAGGTAGCGGCCGGCCAGGCTGATGAAGGTGGTGAGGGCGGCGCCTTTGTTGCCGCGCTCTTCCTTCTCGACCTGAACGATGACTTCCTGGCCTTCGCTGAGCACTTCCTTGATGTTGACCCGGCCTTCAGGGGCCTTCTTGAAGTACTCGCGGGAGATTTCTTTCAGCGGCAGGAAGCCGTGACGTTCGGAACCGAAGTCGACGAAGGCGGCTTCGAGGCTGGGTTCGATGCGGGTGATCTTGCCTTTGTAGATGTTGGCCTTTTTCTGCTCGCGCGCGCCGGACTCGATGTCCAGGTCGTAGAGACGTTGGCCGTCCACCAGGGCTACACGCAACTCTTCGGGTTGAGTCGCGTTAATCAGCATTCTTTTCATGTTGTACCGTCGGTTTCCGGGCTGCCGGAAACGGCGTTCGGCACACACGACGTCTCATGGTCGGTGCCAAGGTGCGCAAAGGGTGGCCGGGCCACCCCCGTGTCGAGCGACGTTCGGCACCAGCCGGTTGCCCAGCCTGCCGTTGTCGCGACGACGCGTCCTGTTTGCTGCGGTGCCAACAAGGCCCCGGTGGCTTCGAATAGGTATCCGAATCAACCAAGCGGGCCTTGTGCACTCAGTCAGGAGGAGGAATCAACCGTCAGCCGTGGACGCCCGGAGGGCATCTGTTCAGGACCTTATCCGCTCACCAGCCGTCAGTGGGCTGGTGGCCGGACGCGGTGCTACACGGTCCGAGGGCTGTGCATCTCCACCCTGCACGTATCCCTGATAATTCGGGTGCTGCCGCGCGCTGAATCCGCAACGGGTTGCATTTTTCGCCAGCGCTGGTTCTGCGCTGGCGCCATTCATGTCCAAGGCAGGTATTTCCGAAGCATTCGCCGGGCGATGCGTGGAAGCGACTCGCGGGCAGAGGTGCAGCGAAAAGAATCGGGTAAGCAGGTGAAACACCGCACTTGTCGTTTTTTTTCGGTCTTCTCTACACGGCGCTGGTGGCGATTCCAGGCATTTCGGTAAACTGGCGAAAACCCCGTAGGACGGCCTCGCGTCCTGGAGAATTGCGAAGGTCAAGGACCGGCAAAGAGCCTGGTGCCGCTGGCCTGCCGCTTTTGGCGGCGTTCGCGACTATAGCAGCAATGATTAAGTGCTTCAATTCCATAAAAAATTGTTATGATCTCGCAATGACGACCAATACCCCTCCGACTTCCGGCGTTCAGCTGATCGAAGTCGCGCCGGAGCTTGCCGGCCAACGCATCGATAATTTCCTCATCACGGCCCTCAAGGGCGTGCCCAAGACACTGGTCTACCGCATCCTGCGCAAGGGTGAGGTGAGGGTCAACAAGGGCCGCGTCAAGCCGGAGTACAAGATCCAGGCCGGCGACATCGTGCGGGTTCCGCCCGTCCGCTTGCCGGAACGAGACGAGCCGGCGCCGGTGGCCCAAGGCCTGCTGCAGCGTCTGGAAGCCGCCATTGTCTACGAGGACAAAGCGCTTATCGTGATGAACAAGCCGGCCGGCATCGCCGTGCACGGCGGCAGTGGCCTGAGCTTCGGGGTGATCGAGGCGCTGCGCCAGTTGCGCCCGGACGCCAAGGAGCTGGAGCTGGTGCACCGCCTGGATCGCGACACGTCTGGCCTGTTGATGATCGCCAAGAAGCGCAGCATGCTGCGCCACCTGCATGCCGCCCTGCGCGGCGATGGTGTCGACAAGCGCTATATGGCGCTGGTGCGCGGCCATTGGCCAACCTCGAAAAAGCAGGTCAACGCGCCGTTGCTCAAGAGCAACCTGCGTTCCGGCGAGCGCATGGTCGAAGTGAACGATGAAGGCAAGGAGGCGCTGACCCTGTTTCGCGTCCTGCGCCGTTTTGGTGACTTTGCCACCATTGTCGAGGCGCGCCCGATCACTGGTCGTACCCATCAGATCCGCGTGCACACCCTGCATGCCGGGCACATGATCGCAGGCGACAGCAAATACGGTGACGAAGATTTCAGTCGCGAAATTCGTGAGTTGGGTGGCAAGCGCCTGTTCCTGCATGCCTACGCGTTGACTGTACCGCTGCCGGACGGTGGTGAATTGAAGCTCGAGGCGCCTGTGGATGAGGTCTGGGCGAAAACCGTTGAACGTCTGAGTGCGTCCTGATCCATGAAAAAAGGCTATGAGCTACTGATCTTCGACTGGGATGGCACCCTGGCCGATTCCATTGGGCGTATCGTCGAGGCCATGAATGTCGCCGCGGAGCGTGCCGGCGAGGCGCAGAGCAGCGACGCTGCGGTCAAGGGTATCATTGGTCTGGCCTTGGACGAGGCGATCCACACCCTGTACCCGCACCTGGCGCCTGCAGAGGTTGCCAGCTTCCGCCAGCACTATGCCGATGTGTACGTTGCGCTGGATCAGCAACCTTCGCCGTTGTTCGATGGCGTGGTCGAGTCGCTGGATGCCTTTCGCGCCGAGGGTTACCGCCTGGCGGTGGCCACCGGCAAGGCTCGTCGCGGGCTGGATCGGGTGCTCAAGGCCAACGGCTGGGAGCGGTTCTTCGACATCACCCGCGCCGCTGACGAGACCCGTGGCAAGCCACACCCGCTGATGCTTGAGGAAATCCTCGGGCATTGTGGCGTCGAACCGTCGCGTGCGCTGATGGTCGGAGATTCGGCATTCGACCTGCAGATGGCCAGCAATGCCGGCATGCATTCGGTGGCGGTTGGCTATGGTGCCATGTCGCTGCAGGCGCTGGCCGAGTTTGGCCCGCAGGTATGCATCGATCACTTTTCCCAGTTGCGCGAGTGGCTGGGTGGTTCCGCAATTCCACTTCCAAGGTAGGTAAGCATGGCAGACGAATGGAAAGCCCCTGAGGCCGAGCCCGGGGAGCGCGAAGAGCGCAACAGCTGGAAGCTGCTGGAAAAGACCTTGCTGGCCAGCGTGCAGGAGCAGCGACGGTCGCGGCGCTGGGGGATCTTCTTCAAGCTGCTGACCTTCGTCTACCTGTTCGGCATTCTGGCGTTGTTCTCGCCGCTGATGGACATGGACAAGGCCGCTTCGCGCAGTGCCAGCCATACCGCGCTGGTCGAGGTGCGCGGGGTGATTGCCGATCAGGAGGCTGCCAGCGCCGATAACATCGTCAAGAGCCTGCGCGAAGCGTTCAAGGACGACAAGACCAAGGCTGTGGTGATGCGCATCAATAGCCCGGGTGGCAGCCCGGTGCAGGCAGGTTACGTGTATGACGAAATCCGTCGCCTGCGTGCCGAATATCCCGCCATCAAGCTGTATGCGGTGATCGCTGACCTTGGTGCTTCCGGTGCCTATTACATCGCCAGTGCGGCGGACGAGATCTATGCCGACAAGGCCAGCCTGGTGGGGTCCATTGGGGTGACGGCGGCGGGTTATGGCTTTGTTGGCACCATGGAGAAGCTAGGGGTCGAGCGCCGTGCCTATACATCGGGTGAGCACAAGGCGTTCCTTGATCCGTTTTCGCCGGAAAAACCAGAAGAGACCCGGTTCTGGCAGGGTGTGCTGGATACCACGCACCGGCAGTTCATCGCCATGGTCAAGCAGGGGCGGGGTGAGCGCCTGAAGGATAAGGAGCACCCGGAGTTGTTCAGCGGCCTGATCTGGTCGGGTGAACAGGCCAAGGCGCTGGGGCTGGTGGATGGCTTGGGCAGTGCCAGCTATGTGGCGCGTGAGGTCGTGGGCGAGAAGGAGTTGGTTGACTTCACCGTTCAGGAGTCGCCTTTCGATCGCTTCTCCAAGCGCGTGGGTGCCAGCGTGGCTGAGCACCTGGCGATGTGGATGGGGTTCCAGGGGCCGCAGTTGCGTTGAGTTCGTCGCAGTTCTTGTGGTGTCTGGCAGATCAAGCGCCGCCTGCGCGGCGCATTGCGCGCAGGCTCGCTCATCGATCAGGGTGCCCAGCGGTGCGTTGTAGGCGCGGGTTTACCCGCGAATAGGCCAGACCTGCCGGCCAATATCCCTGGCCATTCACCGTCGCAGCACCATCGCATTCGCGGGCAAGCCCGCTCCTACAACAATCGGTGGTGTCGCCATCTGCTGTTGTGGGGTGTTCCCGCGAATGGGTCGGATTTGCCGTCCAATATCCCCGGCCATTCACCGTCGCAGCACCATCGCATTCGCGGGCATGAGCTGGTGTCGCCACGCCCGTTGTAGGAGCGGGTTTACCCGCGAATAGGCCAGACCTGCCGTCCAGCATCCCCGATCGTTCACCCTCCCGGGCGGCGCTCGATCTGCCGGGCGCCCAAATCCCCAGCCAGGTTACGGAACCATCACCCCTTCCTTGGTCAGCATATCCACCAGCCGGATCAGCGGCAGCCCGATCAGGCTGGTCGCGTCGCACCCGTGCGTGCTCTGGAACAAGCTCACCCCCAGCCCCTCCGCCTTGAAACTCCCTGCGCAATCCAGCGGCTGTTCTGCTGCCACGTAACGCTCGACCTGCTCCCTGCTCAGTTCACGCAGTGTCACGGTAAAAGGCACGCAATCTACCTGGCACTGCCCGGTGGTGCTGTTCAGCAGCGCCAGTCCGGTCAGGAAGCTCACCTGTTGCCCGCTGCACTCCAGTAGTTGCTCGCAGGCGCGCTCGAACGTATGCGGCTTGCCCAGCACCTGCTCGCCCAGTACCGCAACCTGGTCCGAGCCTATGATCAGGTGTCGGGGGTGGCTGCCTGCCAATGCCTCGGCCTTTTGCCTGGCCAGCCGGCGCACCAGCTCTACGGGCGGTTCGCCATCCAGGCGTTGCTCGTCTATATCGGGGCTTGCCCAGGTGAAGGGCAGGTGCAGGCGTGCGAGCAGTTCGCGGCGATAGGCAGAGCTGGAAGCCAGTAACAAAGGAAGCATGGTAGACTCCGGGTTCGGTTGAACCAATTCTATCACGCACGATGCCGCCTAATTTCCTTTGACAGGGGCGGGGGGCATCCCTAGAATGCTGCGCCTATGTTGAATGACCCGATTCCACCTCACGTTGACCCGCGCAAATTAGCCGATCGTGGCGTAACTCTTAACGGTTCGCTGCAACTCGCTGATTTGGAAAGACTCTGCGACCCGCTTTCCGACAATGTCGGTACGGTGCAGGCGAAGTTCGATTTTGAACGAGATGAACAGCACGTGGTGGTTATCCACAGCGAGCTGGACGTCGAAGTCAAGATGGTTTGCCAGCGTTGTCTTGAGCTGGTCACCCTACCGATCCACAGCGAATGTACATACGCTGTGGTGAAGGAGGGTGCGAATACCCAGTCGTTGCCGAAAGGCTATGACGTGCTGGAACTGGGCGAAGATCCTTTGGATCTGCAGGCATTGGTTGAGGAGGAGCTTTTGCTCGCCTTGCCAATCGTGCCTGCTCATCATCCGGAAGAATGCCAGCAGCCGGCGGGCGCAGACGAGCCCGAATCGAGCAAGGACGAGGTATCGCGGTCCAACCCGTTCAGTGTTTTGGCGCAGTTAAAGCGTGACCCAAACGTTTAGGAGTTAATCAATTATGGCTGTTCAGCAGAACAAAAAATCCCGCTCTGCCCGTGACATGCGCCGTTCGCACGACGCCCTGTCGGAAAACGCGCTGTCGGTAGAGAAAACCACCGGTGAAGTTCACCTGCGTCACCACGTTTCGCCAGAAGGCGTATACCGTGGTCGTAAAGTGGTCGACAAGGGCGCTGACGAGTAATCCTTGTCCGCTCAGGTCATCGCGATCGACGCAATGGGCGGGGACTTCGGTCCCCGCAGCATTGTCCAGGCTAGCATTGCCTGCCTTTCGGCTACCCCCTCGCTTCATCTGACCCTCGTCGGTCAACCCTCCCTCCTTGAAGATCTCGTCAGCGGCCTGCCAGCTGCGGATCGCGCGCGCCTGCAGATTGTCGCCGCCAGTGAGGTAGTCGGCATGGACGAGCGGCCATCCCAGGCGTTGCGTGGCAAGCCGGATTCGTCGATGCGCATCGCCCTCGAACTGGTGCGCGACGGAAAAGCCCAGGCCTGTGTCAGTGCCGGTAATACCGGGGCGCTGATGGCGTTGTCGCGCTTCGTGCTCAAGACCCTGCCGGGTATCGACCGGCCGGCCATGGTGGCGGCGATCCCGACCCAGACGGGTTACTGCCAACTGCTCGATCTGGGCGCGAATGTCGACTGCAGTGCCGAAAACCTCTACCAGTTCGCGGTAATGGGCTCGGTGGCCGCTCAGGCCCTGGGTGTGCATCGGCCACGCGTGGCGCTGTTGAATATCGGTACCGAGGACATCAAGGGTAACCAGCAGGTCAAGCTGGCTGCCACGCTGTTGCAGAACGCCCGCGGCCTCAACTACGTCGGTTTCGTCGAAGGGGATGGCCTGTACCGGGGTGAGGCAGACGTGGTGGTGTGCGACGGTTTTGTCGGCAACATACTGCTCAAGTCCAGCGAGGGCCTGGCGACGATGATCGGTGCGCGCATCGAAAAACTGTTCAAGGGCGGTGCTTTTGCCCGCATTGCCGGGGCTGTTGCCATGCCGCTGCTCAAGCGTCTGCAGGCCGACCTGGCGCCGGCGCGGCATAATGGGGCGAGCTTCCTGGGGCTGCAGGGTATCGTCATCAAGAGTCATGGCTCGGCGGGTGTGCAGGGCTTTCAGAGTGCCATCCAGCGGGCGCTGATCGAAATTCAGGAGAACCTGCCGCAGCGGCTGCACGGCCGCCTTGAAGACCTGTTGCCTTAGGCATTTCGCCGATGAAGTGCTTAAATGTGACCGCTTGGTCTATGTTTCCATCCAAGTTTTCAGATTCCGCGCCTGGCTTCGGCCCTGGCGCACACTATCCGACGACAAGATCATAAGGGCTTGTTCAATGTCTGCATCCCTCGCATTCGTCTTTCCCGGTCAAGGTTCCCAGTCGCTGGGCATGCTCGCCGAGCTCGGCGCCGAGAAGCCAGTGATCATCGAAACCTTCAAGGAAGCGTCCGAAGCGCTCGGCTACGACCTGTGGAAGCTGGTCCAGGACGGCCCGGAAGAGCAACTCAACCAGACCGACAAGACCCAGCCGGCAATCCTTACTGCGTCCATCGCACTGTGGCGCCTGTGGCTGGAAGAGGGCGGTGCCAAGCCTGCCTTCGTTTCCGGGCACAGCCTGGGTGAATACAGCGCCCTGGTCGCCGCTGGCAGCATCAGCCTGAAAGATGCCGTTCGCCTGGTCGAGCGCCGCGGTCAGCTGATGCAGGAAGCCGTACCGGCCGGTCACGGCGCCATGGCTGCCATTCTCGGCCTGGACGATGCTGTGGTCGTGGAACTCTGCGCCGAAGCCGCTGAAGATGAAGTGGTCAGCGCCGTGAACTTCAACTCGCCTGGTCAGGTGGTCATCGCCGGTAACAAGGCGGCGGTAGACCGCGCCATGGAGCTGTGCAAGGCCAAAGGTGCCAAGCGCGCCCTGCCACTGGCGGTGAGCGTCCCGTCGCACTGCGCCCTGATGAAGCCCGCCGCCGAGCGCTTTGCCGAATCGGTCAATGCCATCGAATGGAAGGCCCCGCAGATTCCGGTGGTGCAGAACGTCACCGCCGCCGTCGCTGCCGACCTCGATGCTCTCAAGCACGACCTGCTGGCACAGCTGTACCAGCCGGTACGCTGGGTCGAGTGCGTGCAGACCCTGGCCGCCAACGGTGCGGTCAACCTGGTCGAGTGTGGCCCGGGCAAGGTCCTGGCTGGCCTTAACAAGCGTTGCGCCGACGGCGTGACCACCTACAACCTCAACACCCCTGACGCCGTTGCTGCCACCCGCGCGGCACTGGCCTGATTTGGAGAAGCTTGCATGAGCCTGCAAGGTAAAGTTGCACTGGTTACCGGCGCCAGCCGTGGCATTGGCCAGGCCATCGCCCTCGAGCTGGGCCGCCAGGGCGCGACCGTGATCGGTACCGCCACTTCGGCGTCCGGCGCCGAGCGTATCGCTGCCACCCTGAAAGAACACGGCATCACCGGCACCGGCATGGAGCTGAACGTGACCAGCGCCGAATCGGTTGAAGCCGTGCTGGCCGCCATTGGCGAGCAGTTCGGTGCGCCGGCCATCCTGGTCAACAACGCCGGTATCACCCGCGACAACCTCATGCTGCGCATGAAAGACGACGAGTGGTTCGATGTCATCGACACCAACCTCAACAGCCTCTACCGTCTGTCCAAGGGCGTGCTGCGTGGCATGACCAAGGCGCGTTGGGGTCGTATCATCAGCATCGGCTCGGTCGTCGGTGCCATGGGTAACGCGGGTCAGGCCAACTACGCGGCGGCCAAGGCCGGTCTGGAAGGCTTCAGTCGCGCCCTGGCGCGTGAAGTGGGTTCGCGTGGCATCACCGTCAACTCGGTGACCCCGGGCTTCATCGATACCGACATGACCCGCGAGCTGCCGGAAGCTCAGCGCGAAGCCCTGCAGACCCAGATTCCGCTGGGCCGCCTGGGCCAGGCTGACGAAATTGCCAAGGTGGTTTCGTTCCTGGCGTCCGACGGCGCCGCCTACGTGACCGGCGCTACCGTGCCGGTCAACGGCGGGATGTACATGTAATACTGCAACTCAATGTGACGGGTTTCGTAAAAAAAGAGTCATACTGCGAGCCTAAAATCCGTTATAAAGCTGCAACCAGATTCCAGGCAGCGGGTGTGGTGACTAGCCTGAAGGTGCGTTTAGCTTGAAAAGCGAACGTCTTTCTATAAAATTAGCCACCGGCCAGCTGCCTGACATATATCCATTAGGAGTGAAAACTAGGTATGAGCACCATCGAAGAACGCGTCAAGAAAATCGTCGCCGAGCAACTGGGCGTCAAGGAAGAAGAAGTGACTGAGACTAAGTCCTTCGTCGATGACCTGGGTGCCGATTCGCTTGACACCGTTGAACTGGTGATGGCTCTGGAAGAGGAATTCGAGACCGAAATCCCTGACGAAGAAGCCGAGAAGATCACTACCGTTCAAGCCGCCATCGACTACGTCAAAGCCCACCAGGCCTAAGACGCGACAGTCGACGTTTCTTGTCGGGGAAAACCGCACTGCCTTCGCCGGCGTGCGGTTTTTTCTTTGCGAGCGCCTCGCATTTATCAGGCGGCTTCGTTCACCGCGCACCAAGAGCTTGTTGCCATTTCATTCCAGCACTTGAATGCAATGGCAAGAGACTCTGTTATTAGAAAAGGAGAGTACTGTGTCGCGTAGACGCGTCGTGGTCACCGGTATGGGTATGCTGTCGCCACTGGGTACCGATGTACCGAGCACCTGGCAGGGCATTCTGGCTGGCCGCAGTGGCATCGGTCCGATCGAACACACGGACCTGTCTGCCTACTCCACCCGTTTTGGCGGCTCGGTGAAAGGCTTCGAGGTTGAGCAGTACCTGTCGGCCAAAGAGGCCCGCAAGCTCGACCTGTTCATCCAGTACGGCCTGGCGGCTGGTTTCCAGGCCGTGCGTAATGCCGGCCTGGAGGTCACCGATGCCAACCGCGAGCGTATTGGCGTGGCCATGGGCTCGGGTATCGGTGGTCTGACCAACATCGAAGAAACCAGCCGCACCCTGCACGATTCAGGGCCGCGCCGCATTTCGCCGTTCTTCGTGCCGGGTTCGATCATCAACATGATCTCCGGTTTCCTGTCGATCCACCTGGGTCTGCAAGGGCCGAACTATGCCATCGCCACTGCGTGCACCACTGGCACCCATTGCATCGGCATGGCCGCGCGCAATATCGCCTACGGTGAAGCTGACGTGATGATCGCAGGTGGCGCCGAGATGGCCGCTTGTGGTCTGGGTATGGGCGGTTTTGGCGCTTCGCGCGCACTGTCTACCCGCAACGATGAACCAAGCCGGGCCAGTCGCCCGTGGGACAAGGGCCGTGACGGCTTTGTACTGTCCGACGGTGCCGGAGCCCTGGTGCTCGAGGAGCTGGAGCACGCCAAGGCCCGCGGTGCGACTATCTATGCCGAGCTGGTTGGCTTTGGCATGAGCGGCGACGCCTACCACATGACCTCGCCACCCGACTCTGGCGAGGGCGCTGCCCGCTGCATGGCCAACGCTTTGCGCGATGCCGGTATCCAGCCGGAAGAAGTCAGCTACATCAACGCCCACGGCACTTCTACCCCGGCGGGCGATGTGGCCGAAGTGGCGGCGATCAAGCGCGTGTTCGGCGAGCATGCCTACAAGCTGGCGGTCAGCTCGACCAAGTCGATGACCGGTCACTTGCTGGGCGCCGCGGGCGCGGTGGAGGCGATCTTCAGCGTGCTGGCCATCAATAGCCAGATGGCCCCGCCGACCATCAACCTGGACGAGCCGGACGAGGGGTGTGACCTCGACTTCGTTCCCCACCAGGCGCGCAGCATGCCGATCGACGTGGTGCTGTCCAACTCGTTCGGCTTTGGCGGCACTAACGGCTCGCTGGTATTCCGCCGGTTTGCCGGCTGATGCACAGCTGGATCGACGGCCAGCCGGCGACTGCACTCAACCTGCAGAACCGCGGCCTGGCCTACGGCGATGGCCTGTTCGAAACCATCGCTGTGCGAGGCGCCCGGCCCAGCTTGCTGGACGGCCACCTCGCACGCCTGGCACTGGGCTGCCAGCGTCTGGCGATCAACGCCGATCTGGCGCTGGTACGCGACGAGCTGCTGCGCTACGCCAGCCAGTTGGGTGAGGGTGTCGTCAAACTCATCCTTACCCGTGGCGATAGCCAGCGTGGCTATGCGCCAGCTGTCGATGCAGCGCCGCGGCGTATCCTGCAAGGCAGCCCATTACCCCGTTATCCTGTCGAGCATGCCGAGCATGGCGTACGTTTGTTCCCTTGCCAGACCCGGCTTGGGGAACAACCACTGCTGGCCGGCCTCAAACACCTTAACCGCCTGGAGCAGGTGCTGGCCCGTGCCGAATGGCAGGACAGCGACCATGCCGAAGGCCTGATGCGTGACGCGCAGGGCAGGGTGATCGAAGGGGTATACAGCAATCTGTTTCTGGTGCGCGATGGCGTGCTGCTTACCGCCGACCTTAGCCGTTGTGGCGTGGCGGGCGTGATGCGTGCCGCACTGCTGGAACAGGCCCCGCTGCTGGGTATTGCGGTACAGGTCTGCGACCTGTCGTTCGAGGCGCTTGAGCAAGCGGATGAAGTATTTGTTTGCAATAGCGTTTACGGCATTTGGCCCGTGTGTGGCGTAGCCGCGCTAAACTGGTCGCCGGGCCCGCTCACTCGTAAACTGCAGGCCGTTGCCCGTACGTTACTGGAAACCTGAATTCGTGAGACGTAAATTCCTGCTGTTGCTGGAAATGGGCTTGATCCTTGCCGGCCTGGCGTTTGGCTGGTCGGCCTGGAAGGTCAACTCGGTCCTGGAGCAGCCCCTGCACGTCACGCAGGAGCGCCTGCTGGATGTGCCCAATGGCACTAACCCCAACCGCATGTTCTACAGCATGCAAAGGGAAGGGTTGCTCGACGACGCTGTCTGGTTGCGTTTGTACTGGCGCTTCAACATGGCCGGCACCCCCCTGCACACCGGTGAGTACCGTCTTACCCCTGGCATGACCGTCGAGCAATTGTTCGACGCCTGGCGCCGTGCCGACGTGGTGCAGTACAACCTCACCCTGGTCGAAGGCTGGACCTTCCGCCAGGTGCGTGCGGCCGTGGCCAAGCATGAAAAGATCAAGCATACCCTGGAGGGCTTGTCGGATGCCGAGGTCATGGACAAGCTCGGCCATACCGGTGTGTTCCCCGAAGGCCGTTTCTTCCCCGACACCTACCGCTTCGTGCGGGGTATGAGTGATGTCGAGTTGCTGCAGCAGGCCTACATGCGTCTGGACGAAGTGCTGGCCAAGGAGTGGGCCGAGCGGTCCACCGACCTGCCGTATCGTGACCCGTACCAGGCGCTGATCATGGCCTCCCTGGTAGAGAAGGAAACCGGCATTCCGCAGGAGCGCGGGCAGATCGCCGGCGTGTTCGTGCGGCGCATGCGCCTGGGTATGATGCTGCAGACCGACCCGACGGTTATCTATGGCATGGGTGAACGCTACAACGGCAAGATCACCCGCGCCGACCTGCGCGAGCCGACGCCCTATAACACCTACACCATGACCGGCCTGCCGCCGACCCCGATCGCCATGGTCGGCCGCGAGGCGATTCACGCGGCGCTGAACCCATCCAATGGCACCAGTCTTTACTTCGTCGCCCGCGGCGATGGCAGCCATGTGTTTTCCGACGACCTCGACGACCACAATTCGGCAGTGCGCGAGTTCCAGCTCAAGCGCCGGTCGGACTACCGCTCCAGCCCCGCGCCGCAGCAAGAGGCCAAGCCAGGTGCCGATGATGCCGAACAGGCATCGGGCGCCGACGATGCGCAGCGCCCTGAGCCCCCAGCAGCGGACCCGTCAGCAGCGGACGAGCCAACTGCGCAGCCAGCCCCCGATCAAGCGCCCGCGCAGGATGCCCCTGCCGGCGGTGCGCAAGCGGCCGAGCGGCCGACGCCTGACGAACAACATTAAGGACTGCCTGTGAGCGGCTTGTTTATTACTTTGGAAGGCCCCGAAGGCGCGGGCAAGAGCACCAATCGCGACTACCTGGCCGCGCGCCTGCGCGAGCACGGCCTGGACGTGGTGCTGACCCGTGAGCCAGGCGGTACGCCGCTGGCGGAAAAGGTGCGTGAACTGTTGCTGACACCCAGTGACGAAGGCATGGCGGCCGACACTGAGCTGCTGCTGGTGTTCGCCGCTCGCGCCCAGCACCTGGCGCAGGTCATCCGCCCGGCGCTGGCCCGCGGGGCTGTTGTACTGTGTGATCGTTTCACGAACTCCTTGTTTTGGAGGAGGGGAGAACGTAAACCTTCGGGATTCAGCGCTTAGCTCGATCTGCTTTCTCTCAACCCTAGTCAGAACGGGGTTTGTGGAGTAGGAGAAGCATTGCTAGTGACTTCATCATAGCACCTAGGTGCGGAAATACGTAAACCACCGCTCGTCAGCGAAAATCGTAGGTCAAATGTAAACCTATTTTGGCCGTACACCATCCTTTTCGCCCTTCCCGATGCTCTTATCCAATCCAGTCCCCCCTCAAGCCCAATGAATTCGGGCTTTCTTAGGTTTACATCCGCATTTCCGGCGCCTTCACGGCGGCAATCCGGACTCCATCCCACCTTAGGTTTTTTGATGCCAAAGCCGCCGCAAGGTGCTCTCAGGTATCCCTAGCTCCTTCGCTGCCTGAGCCTGGGTAAATCCTCTCTTCTTCAAGTCCTGAACGGCGTCCCATTTCTTCCTAGCGCCGTCTGTGCCTGGCCGGGTCAATTCCGCTGGCTCTGTTGGCAGAGTTGCATCTGCGAGCTCTAAGGCGTCCAGCTCTGCAAGAGAAGTCAGGAGCATCTCCCTAGCTGTTCTTTGATCATGAGAGGCAACCGCCAGGGCTAGGAGGGTGATCGGCTCCACCTTCAACGCGGCTGCTATCTGGTAGCTCGTGTCGAGGCTCACCACACTCTTTCCAAGTTCTAGCTTACTCACATAGGGCTGAGAGACCGAGTCGCCGACATTGGCGATGTCCTCTTGGAACAGCCCTTTACGAGTGCGTAGCAACTGGAGGCATGCTGCAAAGGAATAACGCAGCGACATCGCAAGCTCCCCAAAAGCGAACGGTATGCCGCGTTTGCCTGCCGCCATGCAAAGAGCTATAGTAATATGGATGGCGGTCTAGGCTTTGATCGTCAATTTATGCGTAATTATTGGCGGGGATGTAACGGATGGACAGAGGGCTCGAAGATGGGCTGCTGGGCGAAAATGGGGTTGCCCTGATTGGCTCCGAGCTGTCTCTCGAAGAAGTTCTCGCTGCGGCAAGACAGCGGTTCAAGTGGTTTCCTCTGTGCGTAGTCGAAGACTGGGTAATTCTCGATGCGATAGTTACTGAAGAGGAGCGAGCAAAGGTAACCGCTGCTGGATGCCAGCCAATGTTCCTTTTTGCCCACCATGTGCTGCATGACGATCAGCGGCGCTTCGAGCCCGGCAACTGGGTACGCTCCTCTATGGGCACTTCGTTTAAAGATGGCTACCTATTCGTAACTCGGAATACTGCCTACGTGTTGAAAGGCCCCGGGTATCGCAAGCCTTCCAGCCTGCAAGGCATCTTCTCCATCTTCTAAGTGTCACGAGCTACTCGTGGTGACTTGCCTGTTTCAGAGGTCAAGATATGTTCCGTTCGCACCAAGCTGACATCGCTGGTTTCCCAGGTATGTTTGGAGATGGATTGATGCATTGGCACGGCGTTTCCCGAGCTCTTGCTACGCACTGGTATCACGTGAGTGTTCAGCGTCTCCATGAAGGTCAATTCAGGAGCTATGAAGAAATGCTCAATGACGAGACCCGGCTCGTTGAGTTGCTAGTGGCGCAAGATGAAACCTTGGTTGTTCAGGAAGTCCAAGCGGTAACACCCGGCTGGATGAACAAAGGCGATGGCTGGAAGATGGAAAAGCTGGTGTCTCTCTCCATGGGCTTCAGCATGGATGAAGTGCCGGTCTCGATCCTTGAGGTTGAGGGCGGTGAGGTTTACATCGACACGCATGAACCAAGCCTCAAAGTTGAGTCCTTGACTGGCTTGAAAGAGCTGTATCGTAGTCGTACCAAGAAATACACTTCAACTGCAGGGCTCGGAGGCTATAACAATGTCTGACGACAATCGCGTTGAAGTCGACTTTTACACTAAGCGCTACTCTGATTTCGACCTGCTTCGCATAGCAAGAGCGGTTGGGCAGAAATATGAGGATGACGTTACTGCGTTTCTTGTTAACGTCCAGATTCATAAAACTACGGCGGTGGGTGTTGTGTTCGGCCATGTCCGTCAAGGGCCCCACGGGCGTTTTGCTGACGGGCACCTGATCCAAACTTCAGACATTCTAGGTGTCAAAAAGGAAGGGAGGTTCTGGGTGATCACGACCATTCATTCGAGGTACGTGGTGGCTACTTTCCGCCGTGATGGAGGTCGCCGGAGCTTGAGAGATTTTTGCCTCCAAGTGGGCAATCGCTACCCTAACACATAACTGCGTTATCAAATCCAGCCTGGGCGCGCCGAGTTGTGCCCATGGCGTTATCGTGCCTGAAATTCAGGTAAAGCAAGGAGCTGTAAGTGTTTATAAAGTTTGAATACCTGAAATTTTCGGGCTGTCTACAAGATATACGAGTTTTTGAGAGATTCTCAGATAACGTGCAAGTCATCATGAAAATAGATGACGTCTTAATTCCTAATTTTCGGATGCCTACCCGAATCTATGAGGAATTGGAGAATGGTAGTCGGTATGAGTTTTATGGTCTTGTTCAAAAATCTAGGGATAAGCAAAAAAATAAAGGATTTGTGATGGCTGTAAAAGCCGAAAACGGTAAGGTTCTAGAGCAGGCTAGCTTGAAGTACACGAGCCAATTGGGTATTTGGGCGAACGGTGCGGTAATTGCGGGCGTGGCGTTTTTGATATCCTGGATTGGGTTGTTTTTTGCAATCGGCGCGTTTGATAAAAGTGGTGGGTCGTACAACGGCTTTGCTCAATTTGTATCCGATCTGACTGGCTACTCTCTTACCATTGCTGGTTTGGTGTTTGCTGGTTTCGTTGGTGTAGGTATCAATTTGTTCCGTAAAGCAAAAGCGCTTGATACTTGGCAGTCGATTGCTCCTGCCAAGCTCGTAGAGCGTTTCAGCAAAATGCACCGCTGACCCCTTGGCGGGCCGCTGTCGCGGACGGCTCTCGTGAACCAAGCCCCGCGACTGCGGGTCTTGGCCCTACGGGCTTTGATCCTCCCGCCTTTTGGCCATCCTTGGCCTGCGCGCTCCGCTTGCATATATGAGCGGTCGCTTTCTGCAAAGTCTCTGCTGCGGATCTCAATTATTCTGGGTGTATGAACCCAGCGCCATGTTCCCGCATTTCTCATTTGTACACTTGATATCGGCCCTCTATCTTAACGCTGAAGAGTATTTAAAGCCTGATGATGGGGTAACGGGTATGCTTGGCGCATACTTGTAACTATGGTTTCGGTCAAGGTTTTTGATAAATTAATTTGGTTTAATTGTGTGGTGTGATATTGTCCCCTTAATGATTTTTCAAAGGGGCGATTCATGCCTGGTATTCAAGAAGGCTTGTGCAGTAGAAGAGAGATCACTGCTTGGCGGGATCGAGAGTTTGATGTTCAGTTGTCCGCCAAAATTCAGGCTGAGCCTAATGGGGTTAGGCTCTCCATTGAGGAGGACTACTTTCTCATTGAGTCGAGTGATGCCGAAGAGCTCGCGAGAGCACTTTATGAAGCGGTGAATGTGACTGTGGGTAATAAAGCCGGTTACCTGGTTAGTCCTGCTCGTAGAGAAACTGAAGTGGCGAGATCGTATCGGAGGCGAGCAGGTCTTTGGGACTATTCTGCTTCGGCTACATTTTTGGCCATTGACGCTACTGATGACCTAAGAGAACAGCCTGGGTCGAAGGCTATTTCAATTTCGGTTGAAACCATTTTTGATGGTGGGATTCAGTTAGTGGGAAATGGTTGGTGCTGCTCGTTTGCTATGGACGATGCTGTGTGGATGAGTAATAGCCTCATGGAGGCAGCTGGCCAGGAGCCTCTGGACACGTTCGAGACTTTTTACAGGGCACATAGTGGTCGCTCCCGCGTCTGATTAACCCACGGTTGCGTTGTGGAAGGCAGCTGGGTTAACACTAGCTGTCAGTCTTCTTGGAACAGTGCCATGGCCCAACCGTCTCCAACAGTGCTTGATGCCACCAAGCTCTTCAACAACGCTCTGACCTCCATACGGCTGGGCATCGAAGACTTCGAACTCAGCCAGAAAGTGCGGGAGGATGGTGGAGATCCAGCGCGTGCGCTTTCAGCGGTACGGAACCTCTTTGCGGGCGTGCTGCTGCTTTTCAAATTCAAGTTGGCTACTTGTGCCACTGACCCTGCCGCAGCAGCTCAGCTCATATTCATGCCGCCCGAAATTCTTCCTCAAGGTGACGGTGAGGGAGGCGTGAAATGGCTGCCCGTGGGCAAGTTCAGGCCGACTACGATTGATGTCGCAACGATAGAGAAGCGCTTCAAGGCGTTTTCTATCGAGGTTGACTGGGATGTTATCCGCAGGCTTCAGACTTGCCGGAATGAGCTCGAGCACCTTCATCCAGCGAACACCCTCGGCGAGGTGGCAGACTTCGTTTCCGAGCTTTTCCCTGTGCTTCGGGACTTCATTCAAACCCAACTGCAGCTATCTCCGGCAGCGCTCCTAGGTGAAGCATGGGAGTCAATGCTCAACCACCACCAGTTCTTAGAGTCGATGGGCGAGCAGTGCAGGGTGGGCTGGGCCCAGGCGGGTGTTCCTGAAAGGATGCAGGCCTGGCTGGAAGAGAGTTGCTGTGAGGAATGCGGTTCAACTCTAGTAGCCCCTCACCCAGATTCACTCAAGGCTAGGCTGCAGGTAGAGAGCGATACGGAAAATTTTGAATACCTCTGCCTGTGTTGCTCGCATTCAGGGCCGATCGCTGAGCGCATGCTTGAAGCACTGTCTGATGCTCATTACTACGATCCAAGTGATGGAGAGGATCCACCTCTGGAGGAGTGCGATGCGTGTGGGATATACGCTTTCCTTACGCATGACCAGTCATGTCAATGGTGCGGGGCAGGGCTGACCTATTCTCAGTGTGCGATTTGTTATGCAGGCCTGGGGCAGGACGATC
>NZ_JBAMDI010000165.1:0-20634 GCF_036961695.1 Pseudomonas sp. CGJS7
GCCGGTAATAAAAGAGCAGGGCTCAGATATTTTCACAACCGATCTGGACGCCCAGCGAATGACTCGCCCCAGGCTTCAACTCCACCAGGTCATCCCACACATTCGCTGTCTCGATGCACAGCATCCGCTGCCATCCATCGTCAGCCATGTCCGCCAGCTCCTTGGCCCGCTCGGTCCACGGGTTCCAGATCACCGCCGAGCGCGAGCCGCTGCTGGTCAAGGTAATCCGCCGATTCCAATGCGGGTCGACGATGCTGAGGGTCTGCGGGGTGTTCAGGTAGATCCGGTCCGTCTCCCCGGCAAACGTCAGTGCCCCCTGCTGCTGGCGCTGTTCCCAGCCCGCCAGGGTTTCGATATAACCCAGCCCGTCGACGCTCTCGACCCGCGCCTGGCGCACATCGCTGACCGCGAAGTAGCTATGCAGGGCCTGGCTGATGGTCACGGGGGTATTGCCCATGTTGCGGCTGGTCAGGCTCAGTTTCAGGTCTGCGCCCATCTCCACCACCAGTTTCAGCTCGACATCATGGGGCCAACCGGGCAGGTCGCCCCGCGCTTCAGGCAGTTCGAACTCGATCCGCAGGGTTTCGCCCACTTCCTCGATACCCAGCAATTGCCAGTCACGCGTGCGCGCAAGCCCGTGGGCAGGCGCCGGTGTTCCCTGGTACATGGCCTGGACGGCTTGAGGGTTGCGCTGCAGGTTGCCAAACCATGGCCAGCACACCGGTACCCCGGCGCGTACCGACTTGCCCTGGCGGAAGATGGCCTGGTCGCTCAGCCACAGCAGCGGCGGTTCGCCTACCTGCTGGTAGCTGAGGACCTGTGCGCCCTGCTGGGCGATCAGGAGTTCGGCACGGTCACTGCTGATACGCCAGCAGTTGAGTTCGCCATGTTGCTCGGTTACGACCTGAAAGGTAGCCATTGCGTTCTTCTCATTGATTGCCAGTGGGCCTTGGACCCGGGCAGATGCAATGAGTTTACCGCCAGCGTGGCTCAGCGACGAGGCACCGAGCGGGTACGACCACTGCCGTCGATGGCGACGAAGACGAATACCGCTTCGGTGACCTTGCGCCATTCGCTGGACAGCGGGTCGTCGCTCCACACCTCGACCATCATCTGGATCGAGCTGCGGCCGATTTCCAGGGTCTGGGTATAGAAAGACAGCTGTGCGCCGACCGCGACGGGCACCAGGAAAGCCATGCGGTCGATGGCGACGGTGGCTACGCGGCCGCCGGCGACACGGCTGGCCATGGCCGTGCCTGCCAGGTCCATCTGCGCAACCAGCCAACCGCCGAAAATATCGCCAAACCCGTTGGTTTCTCGCGGCAATGCGGTGATTTGCAAGGCCAGGTCGCCTTGCGGGATTGGATCTTCTTGTTCGAGCTCAATCATGCGATGGGGCCTCTGACCCGTGACGCTTTTCGTTGGTGTGGCGCAAAGGCCGGGTAAACGATTCAGCTTGAAACATACTACGCCGATTTCGTTTCACTGGGCGGCCGTAGGGAAACTCTGCGAAACCGCCTGACAATAGTGACCGGCGTTTTCGCACAACATCCCACGTTAGGAGCAACATAATCCTACGAATTGCCAGTATATAGGGCATAACGGCCAGCGACGACCGCGCATTCACGAATATCTGTGTGGATTTTGTATCGCTTTCGGCGTAGCTCGGCAATTTGCTATCTTCGCCTGTCTCCAATCCAGAAGCCGCGCGCCAAGCGGCCTGCATGCCCTACAAAGAGAACAACGAGCGATGACTTCCGTGCCCAGCAGTATCGAGCAGCCCTCGCGGCCGCTGACCCGCAGCGACTACAAGACCCTCTCACTGTCCGCCCTGGGCGGTGCGCTGGAGTTCTACGATTTCATCATCTTCGTGTTCTTCGCCACGGTGGTGGGCAAGTTGTTCTTCCCGGCCGACATGCCCGAGTGGCTGCGGCTGATGCAAACGTTCGGCATCTTCGCCGCCGGCTACCTGGCGCGGCCGCTGGGCGGCATCATCATGGCCCATTTCGGCGACTTGCTCGGGCGCAAGAAGATGTTCACCCTGAGCATCTTCATGATGGCCCTGCCGACCCTGATCATGGGCCTGCTGCCGACGTATGCGCAGATCGGCATGTGGGCACCGATCCTGCTGTTGCTGATGCGCGTGATCCAGGGCGCGGCAATCGGCGGCGAAGTACCGGGCGCATGGGTGTTCGTCTCTGAACACGTGCCGGCTCGCAACACCGGCTATGCCTGCGGCACCCTGACCGCCGGCCTGACCGCCGGCATTCTGCTGGGCTCGCTGGTAGCGACCTTGATCAACAGCGTGTACAGCGCGGAAGAAGTGGCTGACTACGCCTGGCGTATCCCGTTCCTGCTTGGCGGTGTGTTCGGCCTGTTCTCGGTGTACCTGCGCCGCTGGCTGCACGAAACCCCGGTGTTCGCCGAAATGCAGCAACGCAAGGCACTGGCCGAGGAGTTGCCTCTGCGCGCCGTGCTGCGTGACCACCGTGGTCCGATCATCCTGTCGATGCTGCTGACCTGGATGCTTTCGGCCGGCATCGTGGTGGTCATCCTGATGACCCCGGCGCTGCTGCAGAGCTTCTACCACATCAGCCCGACCGACTCGCTCAAAGCCAACAGCCTGGCCATCGTGTTGCTCAGCTTCGGCTGTATTGGTGCCGGCAGCCTGGCCGACCGCTATGGTGCGGGCCGGGTGTTCGTTATCGGCAGCCTGCTTTTGCTGGCCAGCTCCTGGAGCTTCTACCACAGCCTGCCGACCCGCCCCGAGTTGCTGTTCCCACTGTATGCCGTGACCGGCCTGTGCGTGGGTGTGATTGGCGCGGTGCCTTATGTGATGGTCAAGGCATTCCCGGCGGTGGTCCGCTTTAGCGGGCTGTCGTTCTCGTACAACGTGGCCTACGCGATCTTTGGCGGGCTGACGCCGATGGTGGTGACCGCACTGCTGAAGGTGAGCCCGATGGCGCCTGCCTACTACGTGGCAGGCCTGTGCGCCGTCGGTCTGGCCGTGGGCCTGTACCTGCTCGCCAACAAGCGCTGATCTGCGCTTCGGCTACTGGCCTCTTCGCGGCTAAAGCCGCTCCTACAGGGTTTTGCACAAGCCTCAAGGCCGACACCAAACCTGTAGGAGCGGCTTTAGCCGCGAAGAGGCCAGACCTGCTTCCCGTGATGGCCTTTCATCCAATTGTCACAATGAAGTCATATCGTATTCATGCGGCCTGCCGATACTTGGGCCCGTTCCATCCAACACACCAATATTCCTGCTAGGAGCAAGGCATGAAACTGAAGCGTTTGATGGCGGCCCTTACCTTTGCCGCCGCTGGCGTTGCAACCGCCAACGCGGTAGCCGCTGTCGATCCTGCGATCCCGACCTACACCAAGACCACTGGTGTTTCGGGCAACCTCTCCAGCGTTGGTTCCGACACCCTCGCGAACCTCATGACTCTGTGGGCCGAGGCCTACAAGAAGGAATATCCGAACGTAAACATCCAGATCCAGGCTGCCGGCTCCTCTACCGCGCCACCCGCGCTGACCGAAGGCACCGCCAACCTCGGCCCGATGAGCCGCAAGATGAAGGACGTCGAGCTGCAAGCCTTCGAGCAGAAGTACGGCTACAAGCCGACCGCCATCCCGGTCGCCGTCGACGCCCTGGCCGTGTTCGTGCACAAGGACAACCCAATCAAGGGCCTGACCATGGCTCAGGTCGACGCCATCTTCTCCTCCACTCGCCTGTGCGGTGGCAAGGCCGACATCAAGACCTGGGGTGACGTCGGTGTGACGGGCGATCTGGCCAACAAGCCAATCCAGCTGTTCGGCCGCAATTCGGTATCGGGCACCTACGGCTACTTCAAGGAAGAAGCCCTGTGCAAAGGCGACTTCAAGCCTAACGTCAACGAACAGCCTGGCTCGGCTTCGGTCGTGCAGTCGATCAGCTCCTCGCTGAACGGCATCGGCTACTCGGGTATTGGTTACAAGACCGCCAGCGTCAAGACCGTACCCCTGGCCAAGAAAGAAGGCGGCGAGTTTGTTGAAGACAACGAAGCCAACGCCCTGAACGGCACCTACCCGCTGTCGCGCTTCCTGTACGTCTACGTCAACAAGGCGCCGAACAAGCCTCTGGCCCCGCTGGAAGCCGAGTTCGTCAAGCTGGTGCTGTCGCAAGCGGGCCAGCAGGTGGTGGTGAAGGATGGCTACATTCCGCTGCCGGCCAAAGTCGTCGACAAGACCCTGGCTGACCTGGGCCTGTCGCACACCGGTAACGTTGCAAAGAAGTAAGTAATTAAGAAGAGGCCGGTGCCACTGCCCGGTCTCTTCCACGAATTTCCAGTCCGAAGCCAGGTTCCCTGTGCGGCGGGCTTTCGCGCGTCACCACTTTGTAATGTTTTTGTCACACGGGACCGCTAGGGTGTGCGCATGAATGATCTGGCCAATTCCAACATGACCCAAAACTCCCAGCCCGTGCGCATTGATTTCAATACGCCCGAGTTGCAACGCAAGCGCCGCATGCGCGCGCTCAAGGACCGCCTGACCCGCTGGTATGTGCTGGTAGGCGGGCTTGCCGTATTGGCGGCAATCACGTTGATCTTCTTCTACCTGGCTTATGTGGTGCTGCCACTGTTCCAGGGCGCCGAGCTGACCAGCAAGAAAGCCCTGGAGCCGACCTGGCTGCAGCAGGATGCCGGTAAGCCACTGATGATCGCGCTTGAAGAGCAGAATCAGGTGGGGATGCGTGTTTCGGACAAGGGCCAGGCATTGTTCTTCGATACCAAGACCGGTAACGAACTCAAGCGTGTCGAGCTACCCGTGCCGGCAGACACCCAGGTCACGTCCATCAGTACTGACCAGCCGGGCAGCGCGCTGGTGGTGCTGGGCCTGTCCAATGGCCAGGCGCTGGTTTTCCAGCACACCTACAAGATCACCTACCCGGACAACAAGAAAACCATCACCCCTGGCATCGACTACCCTTACGGCGAGCAATCGTTCGTGCTCGACGAGCAAGGGCGTGCGCTGGACCACGTCAGCGTCAACGTCAATGGCGACACCCTGCTGCTGGCCGGCTCTACCGGTGCTCATCTGCAGGTGGTCGAGCTGACCCGCACGGAAAACATGATGACCGAAGAGGTCACCACCGAGCAGAACCGCATCGAACTGCCGCAAATGACCGAGACGGTGAAGAATATCTTCATCGACCCACGCCAGCACTGGCTGTACGTGATCAACGGCCGCGCCACGGCCGATGTGTTCAGCCTGCGCGACAAGAGCCTCAACGGTCGTTACAAGTTGTCTGATAGCGCCGACACCGAAATTACTGCCACGGCCCAGCTGGTTGGCGGCATTTCGCTGATCATCGGTGATTCCAAGGGGGGGCTGGCCCAGTGGTTCATGGCCCGTGACCCGGATGGCGAATCGCGCTTCAAGCAGATCCGTACCTTCCAGATGGGCAAGGCGCCGATCGTGCAGATCGACGCCGAAGAGCGCCGCAAGGGCTTCATCGCCCTGGACGCCGAAGGCAAACTGGGCGTGTTCCATAGCACTGCACACCGAACCCTGCTGGTAGAGCCGGCTGCCGAAGGCCCTGGTACGCTGGCCCTGTCGCCACGCGCCAACCGCATCATCATCGAAGAAGGCGGCAAGTTGTTGCCGTTGAGCCTGCGCAACCCGCACCCGGAAGTTTCGTTCAGCGCGCTGTGGGGCAAGGTGTGGTACGAGAACTACGACGAGCCGAAATACGTCTGGCAATCGACCGCGTCAAACACTGACTTCGAGCCCAAACTGAGCCTGTCGCCGCTGACCTTCGGAACCCTGAAGGCCGCGTTCTACGCCATGATCCTGGCCGCCCCGCTGGCCATTGCCGCAGCCATCTACACCGCCTACTTCATGGCCCCGCGCATGCGCCGCAAGGTCAAGCCGGTGATCGAGCTGATGGAAGCGATGCCGACGGTGATCCTCGGCTTCTTCGCCGGCCTGTTCCTGGCCCCGTACCTGGAAGGCCACCTGCCCGGTGTGTTCAGCCTGTTCCTGCTGATGCCGATCGGTATCCTGCTGGCTGGCTTTTTCTGGAGCCGGTTGCCGGAGTCGATCCGCCTGCGTGTACCGGATGGTTGGGAAGCGGCGATCCTGATTCCGGTCATCCTGTTCACTGGCTGGTTCGCCCTGACCATGAGCCCGCACCTGGAAAGCTGGTTCTTCGGCGGCGACATGCGCCTGTGGATCACCAACGATTTAGGCATCACCTACGACCAGCGCAACGCCCTGGTAGTCGGTATCGCCATGGGCTTCGCGGTCATCCCGAACATCTACTCGATTGCCGAAGATGCCGTGTTCAGTGTGCCGCGCAGTCTGACCCTGGGCTCGCTGGCACTGGGGGCGACGCCTTGGCAGACCCTGACCCGCGTGGTCATCCTCACCGCCAGCCCGGGCATCTTCTCGGCGTTGATGATCGGCATGGGCCGTGCGGTAGGCGAGACCATGATCGTGCTGATGGCTACCGGCAACACGCCGGTGATGGAGATGAACCTGTTCGAGGGCATGCGCACCCTGGCCGCCAACGTGGCTGTGGAAATGCCGGAATCGGAAGTCGGTGGCAGCCACTATCGCGTGCTGTTCCTGGCCGCCCTGGTGCTGCTGATGTTCACCTTCATCATGAATACCTTGGCCGAGCTGATTCGCCAGCGTCTGCGCAAGAAATACTCGTCGCTTTGATAGAAAGGTAGCGATCCGTGAAAAAGGATTCCCTCAAAGGCTGGTTCAAGAGCGGCGCCCCAGGCGTCTGGATGAGCGGCGGCGCGGTGGCCATGGCCGTGATCATGACCGTCGGCCTGCTGGCGGTGATCGCCGTGCGCGGCCTGGGCCACTTCTGGCCAGCCGATCTTGTCCAGGCCACCTACAAGGTGCCAGGCCAGGCCGATCACGTCGTCATTGGCGAAGTGGTGCAGAAGGAGGAAGTACCCCGAGCTCGTCTGAAGGGTGCTGGCCTGCCAGTGCCTGACCAGGGCCCGGAGTTCATGACCCGCGAGCTGATCAAGGTGGGTAACCGCGACCTCTACGGCAGCGACTTTACCTGGGTGGTCGGCGACTGGCTGGTCGACGAACAGCGCCCGGCTGACCTGATGGCCCTTGAGCGCCGCGAGTGGGGCAACTTCTATGGCTACCTGGTCAGCGTCAAGGAACAAGGCCGCGTGGTTGCCGAAGGCCCCGCTGCCTGGAACGAACTGCAGGCCCGCCTCAAGCGTGCCAACCAGCTCAACAGCGAGCTGCAGCAGCTGGAGAAAAAGGACATCGGTGCCATCAACCATGGCCTTGAGCGCCTGCGCTTGCAAGCGCGCAAGCTGGAGCTGGACGGCAAGCTGGACGCCGCCGCCCAGGCCGACATGGACGCCGACCGTGCCGAACTCAACAGCCGCTACAAGGCTATCGAAGACCGCCTGACCGGCCTGCACCAGGCGTTCTCCCGCGACAGCCTGGTGGCCCGGGATGGCAACGGCCGTGAAGTGGAAATCAACCTGAGCAAGGTGGTGCATGCCGTTCAGCCGAACGGCATGTCGGCGCTCACCAAGTTGGGCACCTACTTCGGCAAGGTCTGGGAGTTCCTCAGCGACGACCCGCGTGAAGCCAACACCGAGGGCGGTATCTTCCCGGCCATCTTCGGTACCGTCATGATGACCCTGATCATGGCCGTGATCGTTACCCCGTTCGGCGTGCTGGCTGCCGTGTACCTGCGTGAATACGCCAGGCAGGGCCCGGTCACCCGGCTTATCCGCATTGCGGTGAACAACCTGGCCGGTGTTCCTGCGATCGTCTACGGTGTGTTCGGTCTGGGCTTCTTCGTCTATGTGCTGGGCGGCTCGATCGACCGCCTGTTCTTCCCCGAAGCGCTGCCGGCGCCGACCCTGGGTACCCCGGGCCTGCTGTGGGCATCGCTGACCCTGGCATTGCTGGCGGTGCCGGTGGTGATCGTGGCCACCGAAGAAGGCCTGGCGCGAATCCCGCGCACCGTGCGTGAAGGCTCGCTGGCGTTGGGCGCAACCAAGGCCGAGACCCTGTGGAAAATCGTCCTGCCCATGGCCAGCCCGGCCATGATGACCGGCATGATCCTCGCCGTGGCCCGTGCCGCCGGCGAAGTCGCGCCGCTGATGCTGGTAGGTGTGGTGAAGCTGGCGCCGTCGCTGCCGGTGGATGGAAACTACCCGTACCTGCACCTGGACCAGAAGATCATGCACCTGGGCTTCCACATCTATGACGTCGGCTTCCAGAGCCCGAACGTCGAAGCTGCGCGGCCGCTGGTATATGCCACTGCGCTGCTGCTGGTGCTGGTGATCGCGACCCTCAACCTCTCTGCCGTGTGGATTCGCAACCACCTGCGCGAGAAGTACAAGGCGCTGGACGGCTGACCCTGATTACAAGCGTGCCGCCCGTAAGCCGGGCGGCCCTTTGAAACGACTTGATAGCGTATGGAGTTGACCATGCAGCAAGATTCCCACACCCATGGCATCGACATGTCTGCCCTGGGCCGCAACAAGCAAAGCCTGCGAATGGCTGAAGAAACCGTGGCCATCGAAGTGCCGGGCCTGAGCCTGTTCTATGGCGACAAGCAAGCGCTGTTCGACGTGCAGATGAACATCCCGAAGCAGCGTGTGACCGCCTTCATCGGCCCATCCGGCTGCGGCAAGTCGACCCTGCTGCGCACCTTCAACCGGATGAACGACCTGGTTGACGGTTGCCGTGTGGAAGGTGCCATCAACCTGTACGGCAACAATATCTACCGCAAGGGCGAAGACGTTGCCGAACTGCGCCGGCGTGTGGGCATGGTGTTCCAGAAGCCGAACCCGTTCCCCAAGACCATCTACGAGAACGTGGTCTACGGCCTGCGCATCCAGGGCATCAACAAGAAGCGCGTGCTCGATGAAGCCGTCGAGTGGGCGTTGAAGGGCGCGGCCTTGTGGGATGAGGTCAAGGACCGCCTGCACGAGTCGGCGCTGGGCCTGTCCGGTGGCCAGCAGCAGCGTCTGGTCATCGCCCGCACCATTGCCGTTGAACCGGAGGTGCTGCTGCTTGACGAACCCTGCTCGGCGCTGGACCCGATCTCGACCTTGAAGGTCGAAGAACTGATCTATGAATTGAAATCCAAGTACACCATCGTCATCGTGACCCACAACATGCAGCAAGCGGCGCGTGTTTCGGATTACACCGCGTTCATGTACATGGGCAAACTGGTCGAATTCGGTGATACCGATACCCTGTTCACCAACCCGGCGAAGAAGCAGACGGAAGACTACATCACCGGTCGCTACGGCTAAGCGCCGCTCGCGAAACAGGCACCTCGGTGTCTGGCACCGGCGTTGCCGGTGTTCGCGGGTGAACCCGCTCCTACAGGGCCGCGCTACCAAAGGACAAAACGATGATCAACAAAGAAAGCCTTACCCATCACATTTCCCAGCAGTTCAACGCCGAGCTCGAAGAGGTGCGCAGCCACCTGCTGGCCATGGGCGGGCTGGTGGAAAAGCAGGTCAACGACGCGGTTACCGCGCTGATCGAAGCCGACTCTGGTCTGGCCCAGCAGGTGCGCGAGGTTGACGAGCAGATCAACCAGATGGAGCGCAACATCGACGAGGAGTGCTTGCGCATCCTCGCCCGCCGCCAGCCAGCGGCCTCGGACCTGCGCCTGATCATCAGCATTTCCAAGTCGGTGATCGACCTGGAACGCATCGGTGACGAGTCGACCAAGATCGCCCGCCGCGCCATCCAGCTGTGCGAAGAGGGCGAGTCGCCGCGTGGTTATGTCGAGGTTCGCCACATTGGCGACCAGGTGCGCAACATGGTCCGGGATGCGCTGGATGCCTTTGCCCGCTTCGACGCCGACCTGGCGCTGTCGGTGGCCCAGTACGACAAGACCATCGACCGCGAATACAAGACCGCGCTGCGTGAGCTGGTGACCTACATGATGGAAGACCCGCGCTCTATCTCGCGGGTGCTGAGCGTGATCTGGGTGCTGCGCTCGCTGGAGCGTATTGGCGACCATGCGCGCAACATCTCCGAACTGGTGATCTACCTGGTGCGCGGCACCGACGTGCGCCACATGGGCCTCAAGCGCATGACGGCAGAAGTGCAGGGCACTGCTGTCGCCAACGGCGAAAAGGCTAATGTTCCGGGTGAATCTGACGATAAGTAAGGTTGCTCCCGAGCATCGACGCCCGGCCTTGGCCGGGCGTTTTCGTTTGCGGTCGAGAGCCGGCAGGCACCCGCGAACGATGTGAAGAAGTCCCGGCGTGACCAGGTTGTAGCAAGTGGCCATCATTGGCAGTAGGCTAGTCGGGATTCAAAAGGAGTATCGATGAGTAAAGTGAATGTGCTGGTCGTGGATGACGCCCCGTTTATCCGTGATCTGGTCCGCAAGTGTCTGCGTAATGCCTTCCCGGGTATGGCCATCGACGACGCTATCAACGGTCGCAAGGCCATGGCCATGCTCGGCAAGGAAGCGTTCGACCTGGTCCTGTGCGACTGGGAAATGCCGGAAATGTCTGGCTTGGAATTGCTGACCTGGTGCCGTCAGCAGCCTGCACTGAAGAACCTGCAGTTCATCATGGTGACCAGCCGTGGCGACAAGGAGAACGTCATTCAGGCGATCCAGGCGGGTGTTTCCGATTTTGTAGGCAAGCCGTTCACCAACGAACAACTGCTGACCAAGGTAAAGAAAGCCCTGACCAAGATCGGTAAGCTCGACAGCCTGATGGCCATCGGCCCGGCGCGAGCCAACCCGGCGTTTGCCAACGACTCGTTGAACGCGCTGACTGCGGGCAAGCCCGAAGCGGTCAAGGTGGCGGCGCCGACACCGGCACCGGCCAAGCCTTTGGTCGCGGCGCCCGCACCTGCCGCCCCCGCGCCGAGCGGCCGTGGCCAGGGCCAGCTGCGCCTGGCCAGTGGCATGCAGCCATGCGTGATCAAGGCGTTGAGCCTGAAAGAGGCACTGCTGGTGGTACGCCGCAGCGAAGCGCTGCCACAGGTGCTGGAAGGTGCGGTGCTGGACCTGGAGCAGGGCGAAAGTGCCGAAGTCGCTCGCCTGAACGGCTACCTGCATGCTGTCGCGGCGCTGGAGCCAAAACCTGACAGTGACTGGTTGCAGTTGACGTTCAAGTTTGTCGACCAGGATGCCCAGAAGCTCGACTACCTGTCTCGGTTGATTGCCCGCGGCACAGCGCAGAAGCACTTCACCCCCGGTGCCTGACCCCGGCCCCGCGCCATGCTTTGGGCAGGAGCAGCACAAGGCTGCTTCTGCCCAAGCCCGAGTTGCCCCATCCGACCAACTGCAATACCTACCGTAAAACCCGCTGCTAGGCTTCGACAGATCATAACTGTCAAAAAGCCACTATCATGCCCGCGCGCCTGCTGCTGTTCTGTGCATTGCTCATGGCCTCAGCGTCGAGCCAGGGCGTGACCCTCTACAAGATCACCGACGATTCCGGTGTCATCTCCTATTCCGATCGACCTGGCCCCGGCGCCAAGCCCTTGGTGTTGCTCGAGCCCATGGTCGAAACGCTCGAAGGCCAGGTACTGCTGAACGCGAAAACCTTCGACGGTGGCGTGAGCTTTTCGGCACGAAACGAGCTGCATGTGCCGGTAGAGGTAGAGTTGCGGCTGGACAACCTGGTCAACGCACAAGGCGGCGATGCCCCGCGCATCGTGCGCCGGCTGCTGCCGCCGCGCACCACGCAGATGCTAAGTGTGCTCAGGGGGCGGCCCGGGCTGCTGCTGAACTACCGTTCGACCCTGCTGCAGGCCATGGGTGACCCGGGTAAACGGCCCCAGGGCTTCCGCTATGCGTTCCCGTGGATTGGCGGGCCGTTCCGCGTCACTCAGGGCCCCAATGGCCGCGTCAGCCATTTTGGACCCAAAGGGCGCTACGCCATGGATATCGCCATGCCCGAAGGCACGCCCATCATCGCAGCGCGGGAAGGGGTGGTGGTGAAGACGCAGAACAGCCAGAGCGGGCGCGGCCCCAACCCCTCGGGTAACTTTGTCAGGATTTTGCACCCGGATGGCACCATGGGCGTATACCTTCACCTGATGCGTGGTTCGGTGGTGGTGGCGGAGGGGCAACGGGTACGGCAGGGCCAGATGCTGGCCAAGTCGGGAAATACCGGCAACAGCACTGGGCCGCACCTGCATTTTGTGGTGCAGCGCAATGTGGGGTTGGCGCTGGAATCGATACCTTACCGCTTCGACAGACCGATCAGCGGATTGTCGGATTTCACTGCCGGCAACCCCTGACCGATTTGGCCATCAATCCAGCTTCAGCACTTTGGCCAGGACGATCTTGGGCCCTTTCATCTTCTTGATGATGATGCGCAGCCCTTCGACCTCCAGCACTTCCTCTTCTTCAGGCACGCGCTTGAGCGTCTCGTAGATCAACCCGGCCAGGGTTTCGGCCTCGATGTGGTCAAGGTCGATACCCAGCAGGCGCTCGACCTTGAACAGTGGGGTGTCGCCACGCACCAGCAGCTTGCCCGGCTGGTAGGCGAGAATGCCACGCTCGGTCTTGCGGTGCTCGTCCTGGATGTCGCCTACCAGCACTTCCAGCACGTCTTCCATGGTCAGGTAGCCGATCACCTTGCCATCGGCTTCCTCGACCAGCACGAAGTGCGCGCCGCCCTTACGGAACTGCTCCAGCAACTGTGCCAGCGGCATGTGCCGCGACACGCGTTCGAGTGGCCGGGCAAGGTCCTCCAGGTCGATGGTCTCTGGCAAGTGCTCCAGCTCAGCCAGCTCCAGCAGCAGGTCCTTGATGTGCAGCAGGCCGGTGAATTCTTCGCGCTCGGCGTCGTACACCGGGTAGCGGCTGAACTTGTGGCGGCGCACCAGGCCCAGGATCTGCTTCAGAGGCGCATGGGCGTCGATGCTGATCATGTCCTCACGCGAGTTGGCCCAGTCGACCACTTCCAGCTCGCCCATTTCCACGGCCGAGGCCAGCACGCGCATGCCTTGGTCGCTTGGGTCCTGACCACGGCTGGAGTGCAGGATCAGCTTGAGTTCTTCGCGGCTGTAGTGGTGCTCGTGGTGCGGGCCAGGCTCGCCCTGGCCAGCAATGCGCAGGATGGTGTTGGCGCTGGCATTGAGCAGGTAGATGGCCGGGTACATCGCCCAGTAGAACAGGTAAAGCGGCACGGCGGTCCAAAGCGACAGCAGCTCTGGCTTGCGGATAGCCCAGGACTTGGGGGCCAGCTCGCCGACGACGATGTGCAGGTACGAGATGACGAAGAAGGCGACGAAGAACGAGATCGCCTTGACCAGCTCGGCGCTGTCCACGCCGAAATAGGCCAGCAATGGTTCCAGCAGGTGGGCGAAGGCGGGCTCACCCACCCAGCCCAGGCCCAGCGAGGCGAGGGTAATGCCCAATTGGCATGCCGACAGGTAGGCGTCGAGCTGGTTGTGAACCTTGCGCAGGATGTTGCCACGCCAGCCGTGCTTTTCGGCGATGGCCTCTACGCGTGTAGCGCGCAGCTTGACCATGGCGAACTCCGCAGCAACGAAGAAGCCGTTGAGCAGCACCAGCAGGAAGGCAAAGATGATCATGCCGAAGTCGGCGAATAACGAGGTGAGGCTAATACCAGAGGAAGGGTCCATGATGGAGTTTTTACGGGGTCCGTCTTTGAGATAGAGAGAAAAAAAGTGCCAGCTTTTGCTGGCACAGGGGATCCAATGTAGCGGCTGGGGCCGTAAAAGCAAAGGGCAGCGGACTCATGGCAGTCCCTGTGGGAGCAGGCATGCCCGCGAAGGCCCGCGCAGCAGCCCCAATCTCAAGCCTTTTCGTTGGCCAATTGTGCTGGCGGAAAGTGACAGGTAAAGGTGCTGCCATGCCCCGGTACACTGCTGATTTCCAGCTTGCCGCGGTGGCGCATCAGCACATGCTTGACGATTGCCAGCCCCAGCCCGGTACCGCCGGTATTCGAAGCACGGCTGGAGTCTACCCGGTAGAAGCGCTCGGTCAGGCGTGGCAAGTGCTTGGCATCGATGCCCACCCCCGAGTCCTGCACCGACAGGTGTGCGCCCTGGGCATCGACCCACCAGCGGATGCGGATGTTGCCTTCGTCCTGGGTGTACTTGACCGCATTGAACACCAGATTGGAAAAGGCACTGCGCAGTTCCGACTCGCTGCCCTTCAGCTTGACGCCAGGCGCCGCTTCCAGGCTGATGCGCTGGTTGCGCGGCCCGGACAAGGCCTGGGCGTCGTTCTTGATGGCGGCGAGCAGGGCATCGACTGCCACCGGCTGGTTGTCCGATGGGTAATCGGTGGCTTCCAGTTTGGCCAGCAGCAACAAATCGTTGAGCAGGGTTTGCATGCGCGAGCCTTGCTGGCTCATCTGCTGCAGGGCGCGGCTCCACCGCGGGTTCACGTCCTCGACGTTGTCCAGCAGGGTTTCCAGGTAGCCGGTGATTACCGTCAGCGGCGTGCGCAGCTCGTGGGACACGTTGGCGACGAAGTCCTTGCGCATCTGTTCCAGCTGGTGAATGCGGGTGACATCGCGCACCAGCATCAGGTGTTCATTGTTGCCGTAGCGGGTGATGTGCAACTGCACTCGCATGCGGTCATTGATCGGCGAAGGGATTTCCAGCGGTTCGAGGTAGTTTTCTGCCTCGAAGTACTCTTTGAAGAGCGGGTGGCGCACCAGATTGGTCACTTGCTGGCCGCCGTCCTGTGGGGTCTTGAAGCCCAGCAGAGTCTCGGCGGCGCGGTTCCACCATTCCAGGTTGCCGTCGCTGTCGAGCATGATCACCGCGTCACGCAGCGCAGCGGTGGACTCCTGCACCCGGTCGATCACTGCCTGCAGGCGGCCCCGTACGCGCTGGTCGCGGCGTTGCAGGTGGTAGATGCTATCGAATACCTCGCCCCACAGGCCGTAGCCATCGGGCGGTGCTTCGTCGGGTTGGTGATTGCGCAGCCAGTCGTGCAAGCGTAGCAGTTGCTTGAGGGTCCAGCCCAGATAGAGCGCCAGGCCAATGGCCAGGCTCCAGCCGTAGTAGCCGCTGACCAGCCCGCCGATCAGGGAGACGGTAATCAGCAACAGCAGATGGCGAATCAGGGTTGCGTGCCAGTTCTGGTTCAATTGACGGTCCTTGTACAACGACGTGCAGCTTGGCGCTCGGGAACTCGATCAGCTCTTGGTCGAGAAACGGTAGCCAGTGCCCCGGACGGTTTGTACCAGATTCTCGTAAGCTTCACCCAATGCCTTGCGCAGGCGACGGATGTGCACGTCGACGGTACGTTCCTCGACGTAGACGTTGCCGCCCCACACCTGGTCCAGCAGTTGGCCGCGAGTATAGGCGCGCTCCTGGTGGGTCATGAAAAATTGCAGCAGGCGGTATTCGGTAGGGCCCATCTCGGCCGGCTTGCCGTCGATGGTCACACGGTGGCTGATCGGGTCGAGCAGCAGGCCGCCGACCTCGATCGGCGCCTCGCTGTCGCTCGGGCCAGTGCGGCGCAGCACGGCTTTCAGTCGCGCTACCAGTTCACGCGGCGAGAACGGCTTGGTGATGTAGTCGTCGGCGCCCACTTCCAGGCCCTGGATCTTGTTGTCTTCTTCACCCTTGGCGGTGAGCATGATGATCGGAATATCACCGGTCAGCTCGTCGCGCTTCAGGCGGCGGGCCAGCTCGATGCCGGAGGTGCCCGGCAGCATCCAGTCGAGCAGGATCAGGTCCGGTTTGCGGTCGACGATGATCGCGTGGGCCTGTTGGGAGTTTTCCGCTTCCAGGCAGTCATAGCCGGCCATTTCCAGGGCAACGGCGATCATCTCGCGAATGGGCGCTTCGTCGTCGACGATCAGAATGTTCCTGCCTACCATGCTCAAAACCTCTCCTGGATTCGGTGTCTTGGCCCGCATTAGATAACGGAATTATTGCAGCTGTGTGACAGGGTGTTGGCCGTTCTGGCGACATTCCGTGACTGAACTAGGCTACAGAGGGCCGCTTTGATGGCAACCCGAACTCATTTCCCCCCCGAAACAATGGTGAATCCAATGACACGACATACGCTGAGCTGGATGGCCCTTTTCACTGCGTTGGCGCTCCCGGGGGTGGCGTTGGCCCACCATGCCATGGAGAAGGATGGCATGTGGGTCGATCATGCCGGCATGACCCTGTACACCTTTGACAAGGATGCGGGTGGCAAGTCGATGTGCAATGGCGAGTGCGCCAAGAACTGGCCACCGTTGATGGTCAAGAAAGAAGACGAAGCACCGAAGGATAAATGGACCCATGTAACGCGTGACGACGGTTCGATGCAGTGGGCTTACGACGGCAAGCCGCTGTATACCTTCATCAAGGACAAGAAGGCCGGTGACATGACCGGTGACGGCATGAAAGACGTCTGGCACGTTGCCAAGCCTTGAGATAGCCGGGGCCGCTGTGCGGCCCATCGCGACACAAGGCCGCTCCCACATGGTTCGACGTACGCCGATCAATGTGTGCGGCCTTGTGTCGCGATGGGCTGCGCAGCAGCCCCAAACTACTCAGCGCAACGCGTAATCCAGCACCACCCCGATAAACACCAGCATCCCCGCCCAGTGGTTGTGCAGAAACGCCTTGAAGCACGATTCCCGGTCCAGCTTGCGCGTTGACCAGTATTCCCAGGCAAAGCAAGCCGCCGCACCCAGCAACCCAAGGTGGAACCAGCCACCCAGGTCGAAGCGGCTACCGGCCAGCAACAGGCAGCCCAGCGACAGCAACTGCAGGGTCAGGATGATGCTGCGATCAGCGTCGCCGAACAGGATCGCAGTGGATTTCACACCAATTTTCAGGTCGTCATCGCGGTCGACCATGGCGTAATAGGTGTCATAACCCACCGTCCACAGCAGGTTGGCGATATACAGCAGCCAGGCGCCGGCCGGCAACTCACCGCCAGCGGCTGTGAAAGCCATGGGAATGCCCCACGAATACGCCGCCCCCAGCACCACCTGCGGGTAGTAGGTGTAGCGCTTCATGAACGGGTAGCAGAACGCCAAGGCCACCGCCCCGAACGACAGCCAGACGGTGCGGTTGTTGGTGCACAGCACCAGCAGGAAACTCACCCCGACCAGAATCGCGAACAGTGTCAGCGCCTCGCGTGGCCGCACCCGGCCACTGGCCAGGGGGCGGTCGGCGGTCCGCTTGACGTGGCCGTCAACCTTGCGGTCGGCAAAGTCGTTGATGCAGCAGCCGGCCGCGCGCATCAGCACCACACCAAGGCCGAAGATGAGCACATTGGCCAGGGTGGGTGACCCATTGCCGGCAATCCACACTGCCGACAGGGTCGGCCACAACAGCAGGTAGATGCCTATCGGCCGGTCCATACGGCTGAGCTGGACGAAGTCCCAGGCCCGTGGATGCAGGCGGTTGAGCGACTTGAGCAGTTGCAGGTACATCAGCGGATTTCCTCCTTGGCCGCTTGCCACAATGCCGGCAGAAACACTTCTGCCACCAGCAGGTCCAGACCGTTGCGCTCGAAGCGCGAGCGGCGGCCCCAAAGCGCCGCATGTGCAGCTTCGGACGGCAGCCAGGCCTGTGGATAAGTGCACACTTCGAGTGGATGACGGATGAACGCCTGGTCGCAGAACAGCAGCTCGCCCAGCGAGCGGCTGCCCAAGGTTTCCAGGTCCAGGCCACCACGTTCCAGGGCGCTGCGGCTGGCCACGCTGCGGGCGAATACCCAAGGTTGGCCATGGCCGCGCAGATACACTTCGCGCACCCAGCCTTCGGCGCCGGCAGCGATGCCCAGCGCCTGGCATTCGTCATCGCGCAGCGGCTGCCAGCCCTCGAACAACGGGGTGACGGAAAAGTGATCGATGGACAGACGGGTCAGGCGGCGGGTCAGCGAGCCCTCGTCGAACAGCCAGTCAAGGGTGGGCTGGTCGATGTCGGTCGCCAGCTGTGAATACGGCAGCCACGCGACAGCGGCTGCTTGCGGGGATTCGTACGACACGTCGATATGCTTTGTTACAGCCAGAGAGGCGGCGAGCTTAGCATGATTGCCCCAACTGCTTGCATACTGCCGGCAGGGCCGCTACAAAGCCCCCACGCATTGCGCGCTGGCCCTGTTCGCGGGCAAGCCCGCCAGGCCTGCGCGGTCACTGTAGGCGCGGGCTTGCCCGCCAAGATGCCATCAGCCGCAACACAAGCCCCAGCCTGAACCGAGGAAATAGACCTGATGAAAAAGTGGCAATGTATTGTCTGTGGCCTGATCTACGACGAAGCCGAAGGCTGGCCCGACGACGGCATCGCCCCCGGCACCCGTTGGGAGGATGTGCCTGAAGACTGGCTGTGCCCCGACTGCGGTGTCGGCAAAAGCGACTTTGAAATGATCTCCATCGGTTAATCGAGGAAAGCACGACATGACGTCCCCTGTGGTAATCATCGGTACCGGCCTTGCGGGCTACAACCTGGCCCGTGAATTTCGCAAGCTCGATGCGCAGACGCCGCTGTTGCTGATCACCGCCGACGATGGTCGTTCGTACTCCAAGCCGATGCTTTCCATGGGCTTTGCCAAGCAGAAGGACGCCGACGGCCTGTGCATGGCCGAGGCGGGCGCCATGGCCGAGCAATTGAACGCCGAGATCCGTACCCATACCCGCATCAGCGGCATCGACCCGGGCCACAAGCGGCTGTGGATCGGCGAAGAGGCCGTGGAATACCGCGACCTGGTGCTGGCCTGGGGGGCGCAGACCGTGCAGGTGCCGATCGAGGGTGACGGCGGCAATCTGGTATTCCCGATCAACGACCTGGAAGACTACGCACGCTTCCGTGCTGCCGCCGCTGGCAAGCAGCGAGTCCTGATCCTCGGCGCCGGCCTGATCGGCTGCGAATTCGCAAACGACATGAGCCTGGGCGGCTTCAAGGTCGACGTTGTGGCGCCGTGCGAACAGATCATGCCGACCCTGCTGCACCCGGCCGCTGCGGCGGCTGTGCAGGGTGGGCTGGAGGGCTTGGGTGTACGCTTCCACCTGGGGCCGGTGCTGACCCGTCTTCAGCAGGTGACTCAAGGCCTGGAGGCGCACCTGTCGGATGGCAGCGTGATTGCCTGCGACCTGGTCGTTTCGGCCATCGGCCTGCGCCCACGTACCGACCTGGCTGCCGCAGCTGGGCTGCAGACCAATCGAGGTGTAAGCGTAGACCGCGAGCTACGTACATCACACGCCAACATCTTCGCCCTTGGCGACTGTGCCGAAGTCGATGGCATCAACCTGCTGTACGTGATGCCGCTGATGAGCTGTGCCCGGGCGCTGGCGCAAACTCTGGCCGGCAAGCCGACGGCAGTTTCCTACGGGCCGATGCCTATCACCGTGAAAACCCCGGCCTGTCCCCTGGTCGTCTCGCCAGCGCCACAGGGTTGCGAAGGCACCTGGCAGGTAGAGGGGCAGGGCAGTGACCTCAAGGTGCTCTGCCTTGATGCCGACGGCAAGTTGCTGGGCTACGCCCTGACCGGAGCGGCGGTGATGGAGAAGCTGGCGCTGAATCGTCAGTTGCCACCGGTTATGGCGTAAATAGCGCGCGTTCTGTCGGATTTATCCTGTTGTTGCCTGCACAATGGCCGCCCAGATACTGGCGCGGCCCCTGAGCTCGTGCCATTCTCACTCCCGTCTGCCGCAGATTAGAGCCTGCGGTGCCTTGAGCGCTGCTCCCAGAGGCAGCACGGCATAACAACAAGAATTCCGTCAAAGAGGCTTCACTATGCGCAAACCAGAACTCGCCGCCGTCATCGCCGATAAGGCTGATCTGACCAAGGAAAAGGCCAATCAGGTTTTGAACGCGATTCTCGACAGCATCACCGGTGCCCTGGACAAGGACACTGTGACCCTGGTCGGTTTCGGCACCTTCGAAAAACGTCATCGCGGTGCGCGTACCGGCAAGAACCCGCAAACTGGGGAACCGGTCAAGATCAAGGCCAGCAATACAGTGGCCTTCAAGCCTGGCAAGAACCTGCGTGACAGCGTTAACGCCCCCGCCAAGCCAGCCAAGAAAGGCAAGTGATCGCTCTCTGACAACCCCAGTGTCGGCCAAGCGGGCGCCCCAAGGCGCCCGTTGTGCTTTCTGCAGGCAAAATGTCTCGAACTTGCATAAATAGTTCTGGAAAAGGATAAACTGCGCGCCTTAGTCACTTTTCATTCGAGGCGCGTTGATGAAGTTCCGTTTTCTTCTCTGGGCCATGGGGCTGTTGATGGCCAGGGCCAGCCGTAATAACCCCGCATTCCAGCAGCAGCTCAAGGGCAAGGACCTGGTGTTCCAGATGCAGACCCTGGACGGCAAGGTCGCCCGGCACTTCATCGTCAACAACGAGCGCATCAGCAGCAAGGGCGGCGCGCACCCACAGCCGGCATTCGCCATTGCCTTCAAGGACGCCGCCTATGGCTTCGCCACCATGCAGGCGGGTAACAAGCAGCTGGCGTTCATGCAGGGGATTCAGGACAAGCACATCCAGATCAAGGGCAACCCGGCGCTGGTGATGTGGTTCCAGGGGTTGATGAAATACCTGAAACCGAAGAAGAAAGGCTGAAACCCAACGGGGATGCCGATGCTTTACCTGTGGGAGCGGGCGTGCCCGCGAAACAAGCGACGCAGTGCATGGCACCGGCTTCGCCGGTGTTCGCGGGCAAGCCCGCTCCCACAGGG
>NZ_JBAMDI010000166.1:0-20612 GCF_036961695.1 Pseudomonas sp. CGJS7
GGATTTGAGGGTTGTGCGATCCCTTGTGGCCCGCGAAGAGGCCGGTACGGGCTAAATCAGGCTTGTTGCTGATCCGCCAGTTGGTCAGCCAGGCGCACGAAGGCTGCCAGGTCGAGCTGTTCAGGGCGCAGGCTGCCATCAACGCCAGCAGCCTCGATGGCGGCGCTGTCCAGCAGGCCTTTCATGGTGTTGCGCAGGGTCTTGCGGCGCTGGTTGAACGCTTCGCGAACGACACGCTCCAGCAGCAGGTGGTCCTTGGCCGGGAACGGCAGCACTTCGTGCGGCACCAGGCGGACGATCGCCGAATCCACTTTCGGAGGTGGGTTGAAGGCACCAGGGCCGACATTGAACAGGTGCTCCACGCGGCAGTGGTACTGCACCATGATCGACAAGCGCCCCCAGTCACCGCCGCCAGGGCCGGCGGCCATGCGCTCGACCACTTCCTTCTGCAGCATGAAATGCATGTCGCGGATCAGCCCGGCGTGGCTGAGCAGGTGGAAGATCAGCGGGGTGGAGATGTTGTAGGGCAGGTTGCCAACCACCTTGAGGCTGCGCGGCGGCACGCCCAGCTGGTTGAAGTCGAACTTCAGGGCGTCGCCCTGGTGCAGGCGGAAGTTGCTGCGATCAGCGAACTTGTGCTGCAGGATCGGCACCAGGTCTTTGTCCAGCTCCACCACGTCCAGCTGTGCGCCACTGCCCAGCAGGCCTTCGGTCAGGGCGCCTTGGCCCGGGCCGATTTCCAGCAGGTGTTCGCCGGCCTTGGCGTTGATGGCACGCAGGATGCGGTCGATGATACCGGCGTCGTGCAGGAAGTTCTGGCCGAAGCGCTTGCGCGCCCGGTGTTGGTATTGCTCGTTCATGGTCGGTTCTCGGCCATCTGGTAGGCGGTTTCCAGTGCGACGCGCAGGCTGCCGGTGTCGACTTTGCCAGTGCCGGCCAGGTCCAGGGCGGTGCCGTGGTCAACCGACGTGCGGATGATTGGCAGGCCCAAGGTCACGTTCACTGCTGCGCCGAAGCCTTTGTACTTGAGTACGGGAAGGCCCTGGTCGTGGTACATCGCCAGCACCGCATCGCAGTGCTCCAGATATTTGGGGGTAAACAGGGTATCGGCCGGCAGCGGCCCGCGCAGGTCCATGCCTTCGGTGCGCAGGCGGGCCAGGGTCGGCTCGATGATGTCGATTTCTTCGCGGCCCAGGTGGCCGCCCTCGCCCGCGTGCGGGTTGAGGCCGCACACGAGGATACGCGGGTTGGCAATGCCAAACTTGTCGCGCATGTCGGCATGCAGGATACGGGTTACACGTTCGACGCGCTCTGCAGTGATAGCGTCGGCAACATCACGCAGTGGCAGGTGCGTGGTCACCAGGGCCACGCGCAGGCCGCGGGTGGCCAGCATCATTACCACTTGTGCGGTGCGGGTCAGTTCGGCAAGGAATTCGGTATGCCCGGAAAAGGCGATACCGCTTTCGTTGATCACTCCCTTGTGAACCGGGGCCGTGATCATCCCGGCGAAGTGCCCGTCCAGGCAGCCTTGCCCAGCGCGGGTCAGGGTTTCCAGCACGAACGCTGCGTTGGCCTTGTCGAGCTGGCCTGGCACCACCGGGACCGCCAAGGGGGTATCCCAGACGTACAGGCTACCTGCGGGTGCCGGGAGGTCAGGCCATTGGCCCGGGGCTACCGGCAGCAGGCTGACGGCCAGCCCCAGCTGCGTGGCCCGCTCGGCGAGCAGGTCACGGCTGGTGATGGCGATCAGGGGGTGGGGCTGGGCGTCTGCGGCGAGCAGCAGGCACAGGTCGGGGCCTATGCCGGCCGGCTCGCCGGGGGTGACGGCGAAGCGCAGGGGCTTCACTGGGCGGCCTGGTCAGCGCCAGGCAGCTTGATTTCAACGTAGGCTTCGTCGCGGATCTGGCGCAGCCAGGTTTGCAGCTCTTCGTCGTACTTGCGGTTGCGCAGTACGCTCAGGGCCTGCTGTTCGCGAGCCTGCTCGGTGCTGTCGGTGGCGCGGCGGCCCAGCACTTCCAGAACGTGCCAGCCGTACTGGGTCTTGAACGGTTTGGTCACCACGCCTTGCTGGGCATTGGCCATCTGTTCACGGAACTCCGGTACCAGGCTGTTCGGATCGACCCAGTTGAGGTCGCCGCCGTTGAGTGCCGAACCCGGGTCTTCCGAGAAGCTCTTGGCCAGTTCGCCGAAGTCTTCGCCGTTCTTGATCCGATCGTACAGGCGCTCGGCCAGCTGCTGGGTGGCCGCCTCGCTGCGGATCTCGCTTGGCTTGATCAGGATGTGGCGTACATGCACTTCGTCACGCAGTACGTTCTCGCTGCCGCCGCGCTTCTCCTCGAGCTTGAGGATGATGAAGCCGTTGGGGATGCGAATAGGCTGGGTAATTTCGCCCACCGGCATGCTGCTGAGCATCTTGGCGAAGTCGGGTGGCAGCTGACCGGCTTTACGCCAGCCCATCTCGCCGCCTTCCAGGGCGTTTTCGCTGGCCGAGTTGGCAATCGCCATCTGGCTGAAGTCAGCACCCTGGCGCAGTTGCTGGTACACGTCACCGACCTTGCGCGCAGCCTTCTGGATATCGTCCGAGTTGGCGGCTTCCGGGGTCGGGATGAGGATGTTGGCCAGGCGGTACTCTTCCGACATCTGCATCTTGCCCAGGTCCGAGGCCAGGAAGTTCTTCACTTCCTGCTCGGACACCTGGATGCGTTCGGCAACGCGGCGTTGGCGCACGCGGCTGATGATCATCTCGCGCTTGACCTGCTCGCGAGCGTCGTCGAACGACAGGCCGTCATGGGCCAGCGCCGCGCGGAACTGGTCCAGCGACATGCCATTGCGCTGGGCAATGGTGCCAATGGCCTGGTTCAGCTCTTCGTCGGTGATGCGGATGCCAGAGCGCTCGCCGATCTGCAGCTGCAGGTTCTCGACGATCAGGCGTTCCAGTACCTGCTGTTCCAGAGCGCTGGTCGGCGGCACGCCGCCGCCGCGCTTGGCGATGGTTTGCTGGACCTCATGGACACGCTGGTCCAGCTGGCTTTGCATGACCACGTCGTTGTCGACGATAGCCACCACGCGATCAAGAGGTTGCACCGCGGCATGCACCGCGCCACTCAGCAAAGCGACGCCCAGCAACACTGGGCGCAGACGATCAATAAGCTTGGTCTTCACGTTCACGGTAACCTTGAATGCCTTGGTCGAGGAAAGACTCGACCTTGTTGCCAACTACGCCGCCGAGGCCTTTCAGGACGATCTGAAGGAAGACACCGTGGTCGCCTTTTTCGTTCTGTGGAAGGGCCTGGCTGAAATCGTCGTAGTCGATCCAGTAACGGTTGATCAGGCGCAGCTTCCAGCAGCAGTTGTCGTATTCGAAACCACCCATGGCTTCCAGGGTACGGTTGCGGTTGTAGTCATGCTGCCAGCGGGCGATTACGTTCCACTGCGGCACGATCGGCCAGATGACCGAGAAGTCGTGCTGCTGGATCTTGTAGTAATCCTTGATGTAGTTCGGATCGCCCGGGGTGCCATAGTCACCGCCGCCCACTTTCCAGGTACCCGTGGTCGAGTCGTAGGCAATGGTGTCGTTACGGTAGCGATAACCGAGGTTGACGATCTTGTTCGGGTTGTCTTCAGGCTGGTAGTGGAACATCGCGCTGCCCGAGCGGGTGCTGCGGCTGTCCGGGTCCCAGTTGAAGTCCGAATTGAAGCGCCAGTCGCGGTTGAAGTAGTAGTTGTACATCAGGGCGTATGGCGATACATCGGACTGCGCGTCCTTGCGGGTGCGGTAGTCGATGCCTGGCAGCTGGACCTTGCGGTCCTTGAAGTAGTAAGCCTGGCCGATGCTGAAGTTCTGGCGCTCGAAGCCGTTCTCCTCGATCCAGCGGGTGGTCACGCCCAGCGACAGCTTGTTCTCGTCGCCGATGCGGTCGGTACCACTGAAACGGTTGTCACGGAACAGCGAGTCGTAGCTGAACAGGGTTTCACCCGTGTCGAACAGCGGGATGTCCATCTGGTCCTTGTACGGGACATAGAGGTAGAACATGCGCGGTTCGAGGGTCTGGCGGTAGTTGGTGCCGAACAACGAGGTGTTGCGGTCGAAATACAGGCCGCTGTCGACGCTGAGAATCGGGATATCGCGGTTCAGGTTGCTTTTGTAGTCGCCGAACACGTCCAGTGTGTCTGCGTTCGCGGCAGCAATGTCGCTCTTGCCCTTGCTATCCAGGTCAAGGTCGTAATGGGTATACATGTACTTCAGCTTCGGCGTGATGTAGCCGTAGCTGGCCTCCATCGGCAGGCTGATGGACGGGGCGACGTTCAGGCGGGTACCGTTGGCACGCGCTACACCGAAGATGTTTTCGTCAAGACGACGACCGGGTACGCCGGCGCTGGCGTCTGGATTGCCATCTTCGTCCAGAACGAAATCGTCCTTCAGGTCACGATCAAAGCGAACAGCTTCAGTCTCGTACCCAAGGTTCAAACCGCCAGGCTGGAACGGCAGCGTACCGTTCAGGGTCAGCTGCGGCAGGCGATCATACGGCGTGATCTGCGAGATGGTCGCCATCTCGTAGGCATGCACATTCAACCGCGCGGTGTAGCTGTCGCCGCGGTAGGTCAACGCACCCTGCTGGTTCAGCAGGTCGCGGCTTTCCACGCCAATCTGGTCGGATTCCAGGTCCTGGAAGTAGAACGGGTCGCTGATGTCGGTGTAGTCCACCTCGGTCATCAGGCGTTCGTCCAGGCCACCCTTGTGCTGCCAGTTGACCATCCAGCGCTGATCTTTGTAATCCGTCTGATCTTTGCGGTCGTCGTTCTTGTCGTTCAGGTAGGCGCCGCCGAACTGCCCTTCGCTGGAAGGCGTCAGGTAGCGGAACTCGCCTTCCATCAGCAGGCCGCGCTTGGCCATGTAACGCGGGTACAACGTGGCGTCGTAGTTAGGCGCCAGGTTGAAGTAGTACGGCGTGACCAGCATGAAGCCGGTGTCGCTGCTGGTGCTGAACGACGGCGGCAGGAAACCGGACTGGCGACGGTCGTCAATCGGGAAGTAGATGTACGGTGTATAGAACACCGGGAAATCCTTGACCCGAAGTGTAACGTTGGTCGCAGTACCGAAACCGGTGGCCGGGTTCAGGGTGATGTTGTTGCCTTTCAGCTGCCAGGCGTTGCTGCCCGGTTCGCAGGTGGTGTACGTACCGTCCTTGAGGCGGATGATGGCGTTTTCGCCACGCTTGGCGTACAGGGCACTGCCGCGGATGTGCGACTTGTGCATCACGTATTCGGCGTTGTCGACCTGGGCTTCGCCAGTGTCGAGCTGGATCTGGGCCTCGTCACCGACCACCAGCGAACCGTTGTCACGGATCTTGACGTTGCCCTTGAGCTCGCCACGGTTTTCGGCCTGGTAGAGGTTGGCCTCGTCGGCTTCGGCCTGCATGCTGCCCTGGCGCATCACCACGTCACCGGCGAGGGTAGCGATCTGCTGCTCCTGCTGGTACTTGGATACCTTGGCATTGATGTAGGTCGGCGACTCGTCCTTCGGCGTGGTGTCGGCCATGCCCGGGCGGGTTGGCTCGATATACGCGCCACCGCAGTATGGGCCGGTTTCAGCCAGCTGCGCGGCGGTGAGCTTTTCACGCGGCACCCAGTCCAGGTGGCTGTAGTCTTCGCTGCGCGACTTCAGACCACGGCCCTTGGCCTCGGTAACCAGCACGGGCCGGTCCGCAGTTTCGGCTTCGCCCGCCGCTTTGGTGCCGGAGCTGACGGCTGCACCTTCGTGCACCGGGCGCGGTGGCAAGTTGTTGACTGGGGTTTTGGGCTTGCAGTCCCAACCACCGGCGGCGGACACTTGGCAGTCGAACTGTTCGGCTGCCACTACGTATGAGGTGGCCAGAGGTTGCAGGGCCAGCAGACCGCCGGTTACCAGCAACGGAAACTTTCTACGAAACGCGGGGGATTTCAATGCCATCTTATTAGTCCGGGCTTCCTGCGTGCCATCTGCCCGCGTGTGGGGCCGCACGCCTCTCGATGGTCTGAAAAAGATGCTGGATAATAAAGCATGACCCGCTTGACGGCTAGGGCCGTCGGAGACCCTTGCAATGCCTGAACACGATGTACGCCTGCAACAACTGACGGTCTGGCTCGATGAGCAGCTCAATGATCTTTTCCGTGACAACGCCTGGGGCGAGGTGCCTGCAGGCAGCCTGACCGCTGCCAGCAGCGACGCCAGCTTCCGCCGCTATTTCCGCTGGCAGGGTGCTGGCCACAGTTTCGTGATCATGGATGCGCCCCCCCCGCAGGAGAACTGCCGACCGTTCGTCGCCATCGACCACCTGCTGGCCAGCGCTGACGTACATGTGCCGCTGATCCACGCCCAGGACCTGGAACGCGGCTTTTTGCTGCTTGGGGATCTGGGCGCTCAGACATACCTTGACATCATCAATGCAGACAACGCCGATGGCCTGTTCGCCGACGCCATCGATGCCCTTCTGAAGTTCCAGCGTTTGCCAATGGACGCATCGCTGCCCAGCTACGACGACGCCCTGCTGCGCCGTGAAGTGGAACTGTTCCCCGAATGGTACGTGGGGCGTGAGCTGGGCCTGACCTTCACCGATGCACAGAAGGCCACCTGGCAGCGCGTCAGCCAGTTGCTGATCGACAGCGCCCTGGCGCAGCCCAAGGTGCTGGTACACCGTGACTACATGCCGCGCAACCTGATGCAGAGCACCCCCAACCCTGGTGTGCTGGACTTTCAGGATGCGGTATACGGCCCGGTCACCTACGACATTACCTGCCTGTTCAAGGACGCCTTTGTCAGCTGGCCGCAGGCGCGGGTCGAAGGTTGGCTGAGCGACTACTGGCAGCAGGCGCAGGCGGCTGGCATCCCGGTGCACGCCGAGTTCGAAGCCTTCCACCGCGCCAGTGACCTGATGGGCGTGCAGCGGCACCTGAAGGTGATCGGCATCTTCGCCCGTATCTGCCACCGCGACGGCAAGCCGCGTTACCTGGGCGACGTGCCGCGTTTCTTCGCCTATATAAATGAAGTGATCGGTAGCCGGCCCGAATTGGCGGAGCTGGGTGAGCTGATTGCCGAGTTGCAGGCCGGAGCGCGTGCATGAAGGCCATGATCCTGGCTGCGGGGAAGGGCGAGCGCATGCGCCCGCTGACCCTGCACACCCCAAAACCGTTGGTCCCGGTCGCCGGCCAGCCGCTGATCGAGTACCACCTGCGCGCCCTGGCGGCAGCGGGCGTGACCGAAGTGGTGATCAACCATGCCTGGCTTGGCCAGCAGATCGAAGACCATCTGGGCGACGGTAGCCGCTTCGGCCTGAGCATTCGCTATTCACCTGAAGGTGAACCGCTGGAAACCGGCGGCGGCATCTTCAAGGCCCTGCCTTTGTTGGGTGATGCGCCGTTCCTGCTGGTGAATGGCGATGTGTGGACCGACTACGACTTCGCGCGATTGCAGGCTCCCCTGCAAGGCCTGGCTCACCTGGTACTGGTCGACAACCCTGGCCATCACGGCCGTGGTGACTTCCGCCTGGTGGGCGAGCAGGTCGTTGACGGCGATGACGCGCCCGGCACGCTGACCTTCAGCGGCATTTCCGTGCTGCACCCGGCGCTGTTCGAAGGTTGCCAGGCGGGTGCCTTCAAGCTGGCACCGTTGCTGCGCCAGGCGATGGCGGCCGGCAAGGTATCTGGCGAACACTACCGTGGGCACTGGGTGGATGTTGGCACGCTTGAACGCCTGGCCGAGGCTGAGTCTCTGATTGGCGAGCGCGCCTGACATGTGGTGGCCAGGCACGGTGATAGGTGTGGGTGCCGGCTTTGCCGTTGCGAGCATACCGGGTGCCTTGCTCGGTGCGTTGCTTGGGCAGGCCATCGACCGCCGGCTGCGCTTGCAAGGCTGGGAAGACATGCGCGAACGCCTGGGTGGGCGCCCTGCATTACGCGACGACGAGTTGTTGTTCGTGATGCTCGGGCGCCTGGCCAAGTGCGATGGCCGGGTAGCCGAGCAGCATATCCAGCAGGCGCGTCAGGAGATGGTGCGCCTGGACCTGGCCGAGGCAGCCCGGTTGCGCGCCATCAATGCGTTCAACCGTGGCAAGGCGGGCAAGGACCGGCTTGGCGGGCACCTGCGGCGCATCAGTCAGCAGCCCCACGCGGCGGAAGGTACCTTGCGGGCCTGTTGGCGCATGGTCTGGGCTGACGGCAAGATGGGCAACAAGGAGCGTGAGTTGCTGCTGGACTGGGGGCAGAAGCTGGGCATGAGCCGGCGCCAGGTGCAGGCCATGTCCCTGGAGTACGAGCCGCGCAAGGCCACGGGGGCAGAAAGCGTGCCCATGACCTACGCGGCAGCGTTGCGCTTGCTGGCGGTGGACGCAGACACCGACACCGATAAGGTCAAGCAGGCGTATCGTCGGCTTGTCAGCCGGCATCACCCGGACAAGCTGGCAGGTACCGGTGCCAGCGAGGCGCAGGTGCGTGAAGCAACCGCGCGTACCCGTGAGTTGCACCAGGCCTATGCCATGATCCGCAAGCGGCGCGGCCTTTGACGCCCCGCCACAAGGATCAAGCCTGACTCAGCCCTGAGGGCTCATCCACCCCCGCACCCGGCGGAACAATTGCTCTTGTTCCGCCGCTTTGTTTGCTGGCATGGCAATCAATGACAATTGTCGGTACTGACTATCCTTCTGCCGCCTGCTGGCCTGCAGCCGTTGCTGGGCTGCGTTGCGGTCAGCGCTGCGGGTGGCGTAGTAGATATCGGCCGTGGGTACCTTCAAGGTTGGGGCCAGGCTTTCCAGGTCCTGCTCCACCCGTGCAGGGGTCTGCGCAGCGACCATCACCAGTTTTTGTACCTGTGGTGGCTGCTTCTCGCTCAGGTAGCGCGCCGCCCAATATGCACCGCTACCATGGCCGATCAGTACGATGCTGCGGGCATTGTGTTGTTGGGCGAACGCCACGGCGGCATCCAGGCGGGCGAAGATGCGTTCGGCATCTGCCGGGTCGGTCTGCTCGCTGGCTTGTTCGGCATCGGTGCTTTCTGCTGTGTCGGCATCGGCTGCGGTGGCTTGGGCCACGTTGGCGTTGGCATCGGCCGGAACGTCCTTGACCGGTGCGCTTTCGCCTTTGTCTGGCGCAGGCGCTGCCGGTGGTGTGGCTTCGACCCGCGCTTGCGGGCTGTCTGCGAGCAGGTCGGGCAGGCTGACGCTCAGGCTGTGCCAGCCGATATCAGGGAATTTTTGCCGCAGTGGGCCGACTGCATTTGGCCAGTCGGCCGTTTCGCCTGCACCAGGGACAATGATCACCGCCCCTTGCGGATCGTTGTCGTTGGCCGGCTTCCACAGGGCCAGGAAGCTGTCGGCACCGGCCTGCAGGGTCTGCTGCTCAGCCTTGGGCAGCAGCCGTTCCAGCGCCAGAGCATCCTCCTGGCTGCGTTCCAGCAAGGGTGGGCGTGGTGCCTCGGCAGCCGGTGCCATGGCATTTGCAGGTGGTTTTTCGGCATCGGCGGCCAGGGCGCCGAGTGGAAGGACCGAGGCCAGGCAGCACATTGCCAGCGTCGTGCGATAAAGTGTGGACATGAGTCAACCCAAGGCCAGAATGAAACCGGCAGCCTAATAGTATTTGCCCGTGACGGCCATGCTGCATGGCCGTCTTTGCCAAGTCGAGCGTATAGATGAAGCGAGTGCGTCGCCTGTTGGTTATCGGCTGCTTGTGGCTGCCCTTGATTGCCTGGGCCAAGCCCGAGGCGCTGCCAACTGTGGTGCTGGAGCCTGACCAGCAGCAGTGGCTGGACACCCACCGCAGCCTGCGTGTCGGCCTGGTGTTGCAGGCGCCCTACGCCCAGTTCGACCGGCGACTGCAGCAACTCTATGGGGCCAATGTGGAGCTGGTGAACAGCCTGGCGCAGACGCTGCGGCTGGACCTCACCTGGCGTAACTTCACTGACCAGGCCAGTTTGGAACATGCCCTGCAGAGCGGCGAAATCGACTTCGCCCCTGGCCTTACCCAGACGCCGGCCAGCCTGCGCCTGTGGCTATTCAGCGACCCGTACATGCGCGTGCCACAGCTGGTGGTGGGGCCGCGCACCGGGGCCATGGCCGTGGAACTGGAAAAGCTTGAAGCCGAGCAACGCGTCGCGGTGCGCATGCCCAGCCCGCTGGCGGATTACCTGCGCGGCAACTACGGCAACCTCAACCTGCAGGGGGTGCCCGACGATCGTGAGGCCTTGCAACTGGTGGTAGGTGGCCAGGCCAGTTTCGCCGTGCTGGATGAAGCGCAGCTCAGCCGCCTGTCGCGCGAGAGCGAGTTCGGTGAGCTGGCGGTGGTCGGCGATATCGGCCTGCCGCAACTGTTGCGTATCGGTTCGCGGCGCGACTGGCCGCTGCTGGCCGATGTACTTGAACGTGGCTTGCAGGCAGTGCCGGCCAAGGAGCTGGAACAACTGCATCAGCGCTGGTTGCAGCCGAAGTACCCGCGCCTGAGCGAGTCGCCGGGCTTCTGGCAGAACATGGCCTTGCTGTTCGGTCTGTTGCTGTTGTGTGCCTTGGCCACGCTGGTGTGGCAACGCCGTCAGCAGCGCCAGCTGGAGCGCAGCCTGCTGGCCGCGCGAGAAAGCCTTGTTGAGCGCCAGGTGCGCGAAGAGGCGTTGCGCCTGAGCCAGTTCGCCATCGACCAGAGCACCGTAGGTATCCTCTGGGTCAACTGGGACAGCCATGTGCGTTACGCCAACCATGCCGCCGAGCGCATGTTGGGCTACAGCGAAGGGGCGTTGCTGGAGCGGCCGCTGAGCGACTTCGAGCCGAGCCTGAACATGGACCGGTGGCTAGAGCTGTGGAAGGGGGCGCGTACGGGGGCGGGGGGTGTCGGTCAATTTGAGACGCAATGCCGGCGGGCTGATCAAAGCTTGCTACCCGTGGAGCTGTCGCTGAGCTTTCTGCGCTTTCGTGATTCCGAATATCTGGTGGTCTACCTCGCCGATGTCACCGAGCGCCACCGTGCCTTGGCGGCCCTTCGCGAAAGCGAGGCGCGGCTCAAGGGCATTGCTGGCAACGTACCAGGGTTGGTGTTTCGCCTGGAGCGTGACCCGGCCGAGGGCGATCTGGAGTTCCCCTATATCAGTGAGGGTAGCGAGGCTTTGGTGGGTTATGCACCCAGCGAGATCCAGCACCCGCAGATGGGCCTGCGCAACCTGGTGCACCCCGAGGACCGTGCTGATTATCACAGGGTGCAGGACCTGGCCCTGGCCAGCGACCAGGACTGGTCCTGGCAGGGGCGCATCCTCACCCGGCAGGGCGAACAGCGCTGGGCCGATATCAAGGCCAGCGCCCGGCATCTGGGCAACGGCCAGGTGGTGTGGGACGGTGTAGTCTGGGACATCACACAGGGCAAGCGGGCCGAGCTGGCGTTGGCGAAGTCCCAGGAGCAGTTGCGCGAACTCTCGGCCCACCTGGAGAGCGTGCGTGAAGAAGAGAAAGCTCGTATCGCCCGGGAAGTGCATGATGAACTGGGGCAGATGCTGACCGTGCTCAAGCTGGAAGTGTCGATGTGCGAGCTGGCCTATGCCGAGCTAGACCCTGGCCTGAATGATCGCCTGGCGAGCATGAAACGCCTGATCGCCCAGTTATTCCAGTTGGTGCGCGATGTCGCCACTGCCTTGCGTCCGCCGATCCTCGATGCCGGCATTGCCTCGGCCATCGAATGGCAGGCGCGGCGTTTCGAGGCACGTACGCAAATCCCCTGTCTGGTGCAAGTACCCGATAATCTGCCAGCATTGAGTGATGCCAAGGCCACCGGGCTGTTTCGTATCCTCCAGGAGGCGCTGACCAATGTGATGCGTCACGCCCAGGCGCACAGCGTAGAGATTGAGCTGGTACGTGAGGGCGGACAGTTGCGCATGACGGTCAGTGATGATGGCCAAGGCTTTTGCCGCGAGCAGACGCGGCCCACCTCGTTTGGCCTGGTGGGTGTGCGCGAGCGGGTGCTGATGCTGGGGGGGAGCATGACGCTGGAAAGCGAGCCGGGCGAAGGCACCAGCCTGAGCGTGGCCATTCCGTTGGAGTAGGAGAGCAATCGTGATTCGAGTTCTGGTGGCCGAAGACCACACCATTGTCCGTGAAGGCATCAAGCAGTTGATTGGCCTGGCCAAGGACATGCAAGTGGCGGGGGAGGCCGGTAATGGCGAGCAGTTGCTCGAAACCCTGCGCCACACACCGTGCGAGGTGGTACTGCTGGACATCTCGATGCCGGGTGTGAACGGCCTGGAGGCGATCCCGCGTATCCGTGCGTTGCACGATGCTCCAGCGATCCTGATGTTGTCGATGCACGATGAGGCACAGATGGCGGCGCGGGCGTTGAAGGCCGGTGCGGCGGGCTATGCCACCAAAGACAGTGACCCCGCGCTGTTGTTGACGGCGATTCGTCGGGTGGCCGGTGGCGGGCGTTATATCGACCCGTCGCTGGCCGACCGCATGGTGTTCGAAGTAGGCCTCACCGAATCCCGGCCGTTGCACACACTGCTCTCGGAGCGGGAGTTTTCGGTGTTCGAGCGCCTGGCCCAGGGCGCCAACGTCAACGACATCGCCCAGCAGTTGGCGCTGTCGAGCAAGACCATCAGCACCCACAAGGCGCGTTTGATGCAAAAGCTGAAAGTGAACTCGCTGGCGGAGCTGGTGAAGTACGCCATGGAGCACAAGCTGATCTGATTGCGACATACGGGTGCCCGAAACTTGCCGAAGCCTGTGGGAGCGGGCATGCCCGCGAACGGGCCTGGCCTGCTGATCTCTATGGCTGAGCCGGCCTCTTCGCGGGCATGCCCGCTCCCACAGGTTTCGTGGTTGGCTCGCAAGGGCATTCCAATCCCGCCATCCTTGTAGGGCGATCCCTACAACAAATCTTCCATCCGGATGATGGCATTCTCTCAGTGCCCCCGATTTTCGGGCGCTTGCGTCTCTTCTACTCTTTTGCCTACGCAGTCATCCAACAAGAAGGTGCAGGCATGAGCGAGGCGAAGTCGAACGCTGCAACCGGCGAAACGCTGGTCAGCTTCCGTGGTGTGCAGAAGAGCTACGACGGCGAGTCGCTGATCGTCAAAGACCTCAACCTGGATATCCGCAAGGGCGAGTTCCTCACCCTGCTTGGCCCGTCCGGCTCGGGCAAGACCACCAGCCTGATGATGCTGGCGGGCTTCGAAACGCCCACCGCCGGTGAAATCCAGCTTGGCGGGCGCTCGATCAACAACGTGCCGCCGCACAAGCGTGATATCGGCATGGTGTTCCAGAACTACGCGCTGTTTCCGCACATGACCGTGGCCGAGAACCTGGCCTTTCCGCTGACCGTGCGCAACCTGAGCAAGACCGACATCAGCGAGCGGGTTAAGCGTGTGCTGAACATGGTCCAGCTCGACGCTTTCGCCAAACGCTACCCCGGCCAGCTGTCTGGCGGCCAGCAGCAGCGTGTGGCGCTGGCCCGGGCATTGGTGTTCGAGCCGCAACTGGTGCTGATGGACGAGCCACTTGGCGCGCTGGACAAGCAGCTGCGCGAACACATGCAGATGGAGATCAAGCACATTCACCAGCGCCTGGGTGTGACCGTGGTGTACGTGACCCACGACCAGGGCGAAGCGCTGACCATGTCTGACCGCGTGGCGGTGTTCCACCAGGGCGAAATCCAGCAGATCGCCGACCCGCGCACGCTGTACGAAGAGCCCTGCAACACCTTCGTCGCCAACTTCATCGGCGAGAACAACCGCATTAGCGGCACCCTGCTGGCCAGCGATGGCAAACGTTGCCAGGTGCAGTTGCCTCGCGGTGAACGGGTCGAGGCGCTGGCGGTGAATGTCGGCCAGGCCGGCGAGCCGGTGACCCTGTCGATACGCCCGGAGCGCGTGCGCCTGAACGGCCACAGTGAAAGCTGCGTCAACCGGTTCTCTGGCCGGGTGGCCGAATTCATTTACCTGGGCGACCACGTGCGGGTGCGTCTGGAGGTTTGCGGCAAAGGCGACTTCTTCGTGAAGCAGCCTATTGCCGAGCTCGACCCGGCGTTGGCCGTGGGCGATGTAGTACCGCTGGGCTGGGAGGTGGAGCACGCCCGCGCGCTCGATCCGATTGCCGAAGCCCATTGATGGATTGCTTCACCAACCCTGTACTGTGGAGAGAATAATAATGCGCAAGCAGTTGAAACTAACCGCCCTGGCTTTGGGGCTGTTCACCGCTGGCCAGGCCATGGCCGCAGACCTCACCGTGATCTCGTTCGGTGGCGCCAACAAGGCTGCCCAGGTCAAAGCGTTCTACGAACCCTGGGAAAAAGCGGGTAATGGCAAGATTGTCGCGGGTGAGTACAACGGCGAAATGGCCAAGGTCAAGGCAATGGTCGACACCAAGAGTGTGTCGTGGAACCTGGTAGAGGTTGAGTCGCCAGAGCTGGCGCGCGGTTGCGACGAAGGCATGTTCGAAGAGCTCGACCCGGCCCTGTTCGGCAACGAGGAAGACTACGTGCCTGGTGCCATTCAGCCTTGCGGTGTGGGCTTCTTCGTCTGGTCCACGGTCATGGCCTACAACGCCGACAAGCTCAAGACCGCCCCCACCAGCTGGGCCGATTTCTGGGACACCAAGCAGTTCCCGGGCAAGCGCGGCCTGCGCAAGGGCGCCAAGTACACGATGGAATTTGCACTGATGGCCGACGGTGTTGCGCCCAAGGACGTCTACAAAGTGCTGGCAACCAAGGAAGGCCAGGACCGCGCCTTCAAGAAACTCGACGAACTCAAGCCCAGCATCCAGTGGTGGGAAGCGGGTGCACAGCCACCGCAGTTCCTGGCCTCTGGCGACGTGGTCATGAGCTCTGCCTACAACGGCCGTATTGCCGCTGTGCAGAAAGAAAGCAACCTCAAGGTGGTGTGGAACGGCGGCATCTATGACTTCGACGCATGGGCAATTCCCAAAGGCGCCAAAAACGTCGAAGAGGCGAAGAAGTTCATCGCCTACAGCGTCAAGCCCGAGCAGCAGAAGATCTACTCCGAAAACATCGCCTATGGCCCGGCCAACTCCAAGGCCGTGAGCCTGCTGTCGGACGAAGTGAAGAAAGACATGCCGACCACGCCAGAGAACATTGCCAACCAGGTGCAGATCGACGTGGCGTTCTGGGCCGACAACAGCGAGCAGCTGGAGCAACGCTTCAACGCCTGGGCGGCGAAGAAGTAAACGTCCAGTGTGTGGGGCCGCAAAGCGGCCCCCAATTCAGCCTGTATTGCGGAGTTCGCCATGGCCATTGCAGTGCCCCTCAACGAAGGCGCAGGTCCAAGTCTCAAGCAGCGCCTCAAACACGCCGAGCGGGTCAACCGCTGGAAGGCGCAGGCGTTGATCGCGCCGCTGGCGCTGTTTCTTCTGCTGGTGTTCCTGGTGCCGATTGCGGCGCTGCTGTACAAGAGCGTCGGCAACCCTGAAGTGGTCGGCGGCCTGCCGCGCACGGTGGAAATCATCAGCCAGTGGGATGGCAAGAGCCTGCCAGGCGAGGACGTTTACAAGGCGCTGAGCCAGGATTTGGCCGAGTCGCGCAAGAACCAGACCCTTGGTGACCTTTCCAAACGCTTGAACATGGAGCTGGCCGGTTACCGCAGCTTGTTGACCAAGACTGCCCGTGCGCTGCCCTTCAAGGCTGAGCCTGCCTCTTATAAAGAGGCGTTGCAGGCTGTCGACGAGCGTTGGGGCGACCCGGCTTATTGGCAGGCGATACGCCGCAATACCAGTTCGGTGACCTCTTTCTACCTGCTGGCCTCGGTGGACCATCGCATCGATGACCTTGGTGAGCTGGCCAAGGCCACCCCGGACCAGGCCATTTACCTGGACATTTTTGTCCGTACCCTGTGGATGGGCGTGGTGATTACCACTATCTGCCTGGTACTGGCCTACCCACTGGCCTACTTGTTGGCCAACCTGCCGACCCGGCAGAGCAACCTGCTGATGATTCTGGTGCTGTTGCCTTTCTGGACATCGATCCTGGTGCGGGTGGCGGCCTGGATCGTGCTGCTGCAGTCGGGCGGGCTGATCAACAGCGCGCTGATGGCCATGGGCATCATCGACCAGCCGCTGGAGCTGGTGTTCAACCGCACAGGTGTCTACATCTCGATGGTGCACATCCTGCTGCCGTTCATGATCCTGCCGCTGTACAGCGTGATGAAGGGTATTTCCCCAAGCTACATGCGTGCGGCGATCTCGCTGGGCTGCCACCCGTTCGCCAGTTTCTGGCGGGTGTACTTCCCGCAGACTTACGCCGGTGTTGGCGCCGGTTGCCTGCTGGTGTTCATCCTTGCCATCGGTTACTACATCACCCCGGCGCTGCTGGGTAGCCCCAACGACCAGATGGTCAGCTACTTCGTCGCCTTCTACACCAACACCAGCATTAACTGGGGCATGGCCACCGCACTGGGCGGGCTGTTGCTGCTGGCGACCGTGCTGTTGTACCTGATCTATAGCTGGCTGGTCGGCGCCAGCCGTCTGCGCCTGAGCTGAGGAGCCTGTCATGCTGAGCCCATACATGTCGCCCGTGGAGCGGGTCTGGTTCTACAGCCTGCGTATTCTCTGCGGCTTGATCCTGCTGTTCCTGATCTTGCCAGTGCTGGTGATCGTGCCGCTGTCGTTCAACAGTGGCAGCTTCCTGGTGTACCCGCTGCAGGGCTTCTCGCTGCAGTGGTATCAGGACTTCTTCGGCTCGGCCGAATGGATGCGGGCGTTGAAAAACAGCATCATCGTTGCCCCAGCGGCCACGGTGCTGGCCATGGTGTTCGGCACGTTGGCGGCCATCGGCCTGACCCGTGGCGATTTCCCCGGCAAGTCGCTGGTGATGGCGCTGGTGATCTCGCCCATGGTGGTGCCGGTAGTGATCATCGGGGTGGCCAGTTACCTGTTCTTCGCCCCTCTGGGTATGGGCAACAGTTTCACCTCGCTGATTCTGGTGCATGCGGTACTGGGTGTGCCGTTCGTCATCATTACCGTGTCGGCGACGCTACAGGGGTTCAACTACAATCTGGTGCGTGCGGCGGCCAGCCTGGGAGCCTCGCCTCTGCTGGCTTTCCGCCGGGTGACCCTGCCGCTGATCGCGCCCGGTGTCATCTCGGGCGCCCTGTTTGCCTTTGCCACCTCGTTTGACGAGGTGGTGGTGACGCTGTTCCTCGCCGGGCCGGAACAGGCAACTCTGCCGCGGCAGATGTTCAGTGGTATTCGCGAGAACCTGAGCCCGACCATTGCCGCGGCGGCGACCTTGCTGATTGCGTTCTCGGTGTTGTTGCTGCTGACCCTGGAATGGTTGCGTGGGCGTAGTGAGAAGCTGAGGACTCAACAGCCGGCTTGATGATGGGTTGCCTGTGCCGGCCTCTTCGCGGCTAAAGTCGCGGAGGCCGGCACAGGTTGCGCTGGTCGACAGCAATTGATACCAATCAGCCTTCATCGCTTTCCCTGAGTTACAATGCGCGCCACCGTGACTCTGCCAACAGGTGCGCCATGCAGCCCTACGCTATTGCCCCCTCCATTCTCTCTGCCGATTTTGCCCGCCTGGGTGAGGACGTCGACAAGGTATTGGCTGCGGGTGCAGACATCGTCCACTTCGATGTCATGGACAATCACTATGTCCCCAACCTGACCATCGGTCCGATGGTTTGCACCGCTCTGCGCAAGTACGGCGTTACTGCGCCGATCGACGTGCACCTGATGGTCAGCCCGGTTGACCGCATCATTGGCGACTTTATCGAAGCGGGCGCCACCTACATCACCTTCCACCCTGAAGCCACGCAGCACATCGACCGTTCGCTTCAGCTGATCAAGGATGGTGGCTGCAAAGCCGGCCTGGTGTTCAACCCGGCCACCAGCCTGGACGCCCTGAAGTATGTGATGGACAAGATCGACATGGTGCTGCTGATGAGCGTCAACCCAGGCTTCGGCGGGCAGAAGTTCATCCCCGGCACCCTCGACAAGCTGCGCGAAGCGCGTGCGCTGATCGACGCCAGTGGCCGTGATATCCGTCTGGAGATCGATGGTGGCGTGAACGTCAACAACATCCGCGAGATCGCTGCCGCTGGCGCCGACACCTTCGTGGCCGGCTCGGCGATCTTCAACGCCCCGGACTATCAGGAAGTGATCGCCAAGATGCGCGCCGAACTGGCCCTGGCCCGCCCATGAGTGGCTTCGAGCAGCTGTTCCCGGGAACGCTGCCAAGGCTGGTGATGTTCGATCTGGACGGTACCCTGATCGATTCCGTGCCTGACCTGGCCGCCGCCGTGGACCGCATGCTGCTCGAACTGGGGCGCCCGCCTGCTGGCCTTGAGGCCGTGCGCCACTGGGTTGGCAATGGCGCCCAGGTGCTGGTGCGCCGCGCGTTGGCGGGCGGCATCGACCATGCCGACGTGGACGATGCGCTGGCAGAACAGGCGCTGGCGCTGTTCATGGACGCTTATGCCGAAAGCCATGAACTTACCGTGGTCTACCCCGGCGTGCGCGACACCCTGCGCTGGCTGCGCAAGCAGGGCGTGGAGATGGCGCTGATTACCAACAAGCCTGAGCGCTTTGTTGGCCCGCTGCTGGACCAGATGAAGATCGGTAATTTCTTCCGCTGGATCATTGGTGGCGACACCCTGCCGCAGAAAAAGCCCGACCCGGCGGCGTTGCTATTCGTCATGCAGATGGCCGGTGTTACCCCGCAGCAGTCCCTGTTTGTCGGTGATTCGCGCAGTGACGTGCAGGCGGCGAAGGCGGCTGGCGTGCAATGCGTGGGCCTGACCTACGGCTATAACCATGGCCGGCCGATCGACGACGAATCCCCCAGCCTGGTAATCGACGACCTGCGCGCATTGCTGCCCGGTTGCGCAGACCCGGCCACTGGGATAACGTTGGCGGACCTTCAAGCCTCACAAGACAGAGAGTCCACCGTGGCGGTTACTGGCAAATTCTGGATGAAAGTCATCAAGGCCTTGGCCCGTTGGCGTTGGCGCGCCTGACTTCAGCCTGCCGGCGTGTGCCGGCCCGTCCGTTTGCCTGACCTATTGCTGCTTGCCACGAGACTACTCATGAACCGCGAAGAATTCCTGCGCCTGGCCGCTGCCGGCTACAACCGTATTCCCTTGGCCTGTGAAACCTTGGCCGACTTCGACACGCCGCTGTCGATCTACCTGAAACTGGCTGACCAGCCCAACTCGTACCTGCTCGAATCGGTGCAGGGCGGCGAGAAGTGGGGCCGTTACTCGATGATCGGCTTGCCATCGCGCACCGTGATGCGTGTGCATGGCTACCGTGTCAGCATCCTGCACGATGACGTCGAGGTGGAAAGCTGCGAGGTCGAAGACCCGCTGGCATTCGTTGAAACCTTCAAGGACCGCTACAAAGTTGCCGATATCCCCGGCCTGCCGCGTTTCAATGGCGGCCTGGTCGGCTACTTTGGCTACGACTGCGTGCGTTATGTTGAAAAGCGCCTGGGGGCCAGCCCCAACCCGGACCCGCTGGGCGTACCGGATATCCTGCTGATGGTGTCCGACGCGGTGGTGGTGTTCGACAACCTGGCGGGCAAGATGCACGCCATCGTGTTGGTCGACCCAGCTGAAGATCAGGCCTTCGAACAGGGCCAGGCACGCCTGCAAGGTTTGCTGGAAACCTTGCGCCAGCCAATCACCCCGCGCCGCGGCCTGGACCTGAGCGGGCCGCAGGCGGCCGAACCGGCGTTCCGCTCCAGCTACACCCGCGAGGATTACGAAAACGCCGTCGGTCGTATCAAGGAATACATCCTGGCCGGGGACTGTATGCAGGTGGTGCCGTCGCAGCGCATGTCGATCGACTTCAAGGCTGCGCCTATCGACCTGTATCGCGCGCTACGCTGCTTCAACCCGACGCCATACATGTACTTCTTCAACTTCGGTGACTTCCATGTGGTCGGCAGCTCGCCCGAAGTGCTGGTACGTGTCGAGGACAACCTGGTCACCGTGCGCCCGATTGCCGGTACCCGCCCGCGTGGTGCGACCGAAGAGGCCGATCGTGCGCTGGAAGACGACCTGCTGTCGGACGACAAGGAAATTGCCGAGCACCTGATGCTGATCGATCTGGGTCGCAACGATGTCGGTCGTGTGTCTTCGACCGGCAGTGTGCGCCTGACCGAGAAGATGGTGATCGAGCGTTACTCCAACGTGATGCACATTGTTTCCAACGTTACCGGCCAGCTGCGTGAAGGCCTGACGGCGATGGATGCACTGCGGGCGATTCTGCCGGCTGGCACCTTGTCGGGTGCGCCCAAGATCCGGGCGATGGAGATCATCGACGAGCTGGAGCCGGTCAAGCGTGGGGTTTACGGCGGTGCCGTCGGCTATTTTGCCTGGAACGGCAACATGGATACCGCAATTGCCATTCGTACCGCAGTGATCAAGGACGGCGAGCTGCATGTGCAGGCCGGTGGCGGCATCGTTGCCGACTCGGTGCCGGCGCTGGAATGGGAAGAAACCATCAACAAGCGCCGGGCGATGTTCCGTGCGGTGGCGTTGGCCGAGCAGACTTCCGCCAGATAAATTGATTGGGGCTGCTGCGCAGCCCATTCGCGGGTAAACCACGCTCCTACAAGGTTGTGTAGGAGCGGGTTTACCCGCGAAAGGGCCGGGCCTGCTG
>NZ_JBAMDI010000167.1:0-20348 GCF_036961695.1 Pseudomonas sp. CGJS7
TTGGCCGGCCCGACCAGCACCGACGGCGGCGTCACTGGTGGCAGCAAGCTGACCAATCTGGCCCAGGGCGAGGTCTCGGCCACGTCCACCGATGCGGTCAACGGCGCGCAGTTGTACGCCGTCGCCGGCCAGAACGACGCGGCCTATGTCGCTCAGAACGGTCGCGGCCTGCGTTATGCGCGCAGCAACGAAACCGGTCTGGCCGAAGCCGATGCGCACGCCCAAGGCGTGGGTTCCAGCGCGGTGGGCTACAACGCCACCGCCTCGGCTGAGAACGCCGTGGCCCTGGGCCGCGATTCGGTCGCCGGTCACGCCAACTCGGTGGCGATCGGTGCCGGTTCGGCGACTACGGTCGGTGCGCAGAGCGGCTACAACGCGGCCTTCGTCGGCAGCAGCAGCTCGACCGGGCAGGTGCAGGTCGGCGGCCGCACCATCGGCGGCGTCGCCGCCGGTTCGGCCGGCGACGATGCGGTCAACGTGGCGCAGTTGCAGACCGGCGTGAACCAGGCGGTCGATCAGGCGGTGACCCAGGCCAACAGCTACACCGATGCGCGGGTCAATCAGGTCGCCGGCAACGTCGCCCAGTACGACAACCGCATCACCACGGTCGAAGGCGACGTCAACAGCGTCAAGAACGGTTCGGCGGGTTTGTTCCAGGTCAGCCAGGACAACACTGCTGCACCGACCGCGACCGGCACCAACGCAGCCGCGGGCGGCGCTGGCGCATCGGCCTCGGGCACCGGCAGCACCGCGCTCGGCAACGGCGCCAACGCTTCGGCCAACAACGCCGTCGCATTGGGCAACAGCTCGGTGGCGGATCAGGCCAATACGGTGTCGGTGGGTTCGGCCGGCAACGAGCGTCGGGTCACCAACGTCGCCGTCGGCACCGCCGATACCGATGCGGTCAACGTCGCTCAGTTGAAGGGCTACAGCAACGGCGGTCTGCAGTACGACAAGAACGCCGACGGCAGCGTCAACACCAGCAGCCTGACCTTCAACCCGAACGGCAGTGGCCAGACCACGCTGCACAACGTCGCCGCCGGCAAGGCGCCGACCGACGCGGTCAATGTCGCCCAGTTGCAATCGGGCGTCGCCGACGCGGTGGTCCAGGCCAACAGCTACACCGATGGCCAGGTGACCGCGGTGCGTAACGATGTGTGGAAGCTCAGCGGCGATGTGCGCCGGGTGGAGCGCGACATGCACTCGGGCATCGCCACCGCAATCGCGATCAAGCCCGCGCCCTATGTGGCCGGCCGCACGACGTACTACGCCGGTTTCGGCGCGTACAAGAGCGAGGCCGCGTTCGGTGTCAGCTTGCGCCACACCTCCGACGATGGACGTTGGAGCCTGGAAGGCGGCGCGTCGAGCAACCGCGATGGCGTCGGCGCTTATGTCGGCGTGAGCGGCGTGTTCGGCGACTGATCGGGCGCGACGGTCCGGCCTGCCGCGCGGGTTGCGCGGCAGGCCGGTCGTTCCGATTCCATCGCACGCGACGCGGCCGCGCCGGCCGCGTCCCTATCGGCCTCAAGAAACCTTCACCGGGATATTTCGAATGAGCCAGCAACGGATCGAACCGCGACCGCATTTGCTCTGCGATGAGCAGTGGCTGATCGTCGCGTCCCACCTGCCGCGCCACTATCAGGCCCGGATCCTCAACAACACCGGCGACTACCGCGCCTTCATCGAAGCGGTGTTGTGGGTGGTCGAAAACAATGCGCCCTGGACCAGCATTCCGAGCTGCTACGGTTCCTGGCGGGCGATCTACGTGCGCTTTCTGCGTTGGGTCCAGGACGAGCATTGGATCGCCGTCGAGCAAGCGTTGGGCGTCAACAGTGCAATGGCACACAGTTTGCTCGAGCGAGTTGAGCGTTACCGCGCAAGCAACCGTTGGCGTCGCCACAAGGGGCGCTCGGAGCCCAGCGGCCACTGCGGCGAGCTGTACGACGAAATCGCCGTGCGTTGGGGCGGTATGACAGCCGCTTGAACACGATGCTTCTATCGGCCATGTAGGATCAGAGTCTGCGATTCGGAACATTGCTGGTGTGAGCCATTGCGTGCGATCTCCTGCTCGACGCCCCAGCGGGCTAAGGAGGTCTGCCACCGTGATCGTAATGCGAATGAACTCGAAAAGACGAATTGAGCCCGCTGATCATATGCCCTCGAAACCCTGGTAATCCTAAGTCCGTGAATGTCCGGAACGAAATACGGTCCTTTCGGATGCCTGCACTACTTACCTTATTTCGAAATTTGCGCTGCGCCCAGCTCAAGCGTGTCGGGATCGAGCGAGGTGCGCGGTCATAGCCGTTCGACCGTTACGTTGAATCGATACCCTTCGCCGCGTACGGTCTCGATCGGCGCACAACAACCAGGCCAGTGTAACTTTCGCCGTAGCCGACTGACCGCCAGATCCATGGCGCGATCGAATGCTTTCGAATCGTCACCATGGGTAAGCTGCATGAGTCGGTCGCGGCTGAGCAGGCGTCCCGCACGGTCGACGAACACGCGAAGCAGGTTGCATTCCAATGGCGTCAACGCGACGGGTTGGCCGTCAGGATTTAACAATCGCCGTTCAGCCCCTTCGAACCGCCAACCATCGAAGTGCACCCTGGAAATGGCTGTCGCGGATTGGGTCTTACTGCGCCGACGAAGAAGTGCTCGCACACGAGCCAATAACTCGCGTGGGTCGAATGGTTTGGAGAGGTAGTCGTCAGCACCGACTTCCAAGCCGATCACACGATCTAGAGTAGTACACATTGCACTGAGCATCAGCACTGTGGTTCCGTCCGCGGCGAGTCGGCGGCAGATCGACAGACCGTCCTCGCCAGGCATCATCCAGTCCAGAACAATCAGGTCTGCTTTTTGCTCGGCTAGGTGCCGATTCATTTCATTGCCGTCCCGGGCAGTGCGCACAGTATAGCCATGCCGCATCAGATACTCGCACAAGGCGTTGCGAACACTGGCGTCAGTGTCGACGACCAGGATTTGGAAGGAAGCGCTCATGTGCCCGTTGCCCCAGATTTGTATCCGCATGTGACTATCAGGCGTCGTGCGGACAAGCAGACGATATCCAAGCGAGCTTTAATAGATGCCTAATCGGCTCACAGTGTGTGCAATCTGTTTTTCCGCCATCATCTCGCATTGCGGCTGCTCGCCGCCGGCGTGCTATCAATGGGAGGCATATACACATAAAGGGGGGGCGGAGACAGGATTTGGCGCCCGATCTGGGCCTATCAATTACTAGCTGCCGCTGATGATGCGCTGCGCCTACGCTACCGCGGGAGCTTCGCTGCTCGTTGGCAACCGACCTCCGCATCGAGTGATAGATAGAATGGCCGGTCATTGCAGTGTAGAGGGAATTAGGTGGCCGAGTGACAGCGCGGCCAGCGTTGCTTCGGAGGCGCTTGCTCTCGGCAGTCGAGCACGTTGCTGCATCGGCTTGCAGATTAGCCCCAACTCGCCGCTAAAGGGCTGCGCTGTCGCCACGGATCTGCTAGCGCGGCTGATAGATATCCAAGAATCTTCCGGGTGGCCCTCGCCCAAGCGTGGGGCGCGAGCTATTTGGACGCCGCTATTCCTGTTTCTTAACGAGAACCTTGATCGCCATGCGCAGTATCCGCTCCCGCCGGCAACAGATCCTGCAATGCTTGATCGAACAGAAGTCGATGCAGGTGGCCGAACTGGTCGATCGATGCGAAGTATCGGCAGTGACTATCCGCGCAGATCTCAGTCATTTCGAATCGAAAGGGATGGTGACGCGCACCCGAGGCGGCGCAACCTTAGTGCGCGAACTGATGCAGGAGCAGAAAATTCACGAGAGGGATATGCTGACCTTGTCGATGAATGATTGAATCGCCCAGGTTTTTGTAGGCAGTCGTCGGTCGTTTAGTGCATGCCGCTTTTCAAACTCTATCGGGGACAGGCCATCGTTGGAACTGTGCCGCCGCTTAGGGTTGTAGAACAGCTCGATGTAGTCGAACACATCGCCCCGCGCATCGGCGTGGGTGCTGTAGATCCATTGCTTGATACGCTCGCGCTTGAGCAACTGGAAGAAGCTTTCCATGGCCGCATTGTCGTGACAGTTTCCACGCCGGCTCATGCTGCACACGATGCCGTGAGCCTTCAGGAAACTTTGCCAGTCTTCGCTGGTGAACTGACTGCCTTGATCCGAGTGCAGGAGCAGGCCCGGCTCGGGTTTGCGACGCCACACCGCCGCCAACAAAGCTTGCAGCACCAAGTCGGTGTGTTGCGTCGGCCGCGTGGCCCAGCCTACGACCTGGCGTGAGAACAGGTCGAGCACGACGGCCAAGTACAAGAAGCCTTCGTAGGTGCGGATGTAGGTGATGTCGGTGACCCAGGCCCGATTGGGTTCCTGCGCCGTAAACGTGCGCGCCAAGACGTTGTTGGCCACCGCGCCGATCGGTCCGCTCAGCGGCCGTGGACGTCGTCCGTAACCCACCATGGCGCGCAGCCCCTCTTGCTTCATCAGACGTGCAACGCGGTGCTTGCTGCATGTTTCGCCCAACTCGCGCAGGTCCTTGGTGATCTTGCGATGGCCGTAGATCGATCCACTCTCCAGCCAACTGTGCTTGATCAAGCCAAGCAAGCGTTGATGGTCGCGCACGCGAACACTGGTCGGCTCGCGAAGCCATGCGTAGTAGCCGCTGCGGTGCACGTGCAACACGCGGCACATGGCCGCCAGTCCGAACTCGTCGGCGTGCTGCTTCATGAAGGCGTACTTCACCTTTACCCCTTGGCAAAGTACGCGGCGGCTTTTTTTAGGATGTCTCGTTCTTCAGTGACCCGGCGCAGTTCCGCCTTCAGGCGACGCACTTCCGCGTTCTGGTCGCTTTCGACACGGCGAACCACGGCGCTCTTTCCTTGCTGCCGCCGCCAGCCATACAGGCTGTGCACCGACACGCCAAGCCGCTCCGCCACTTCGGCCACCGGCCGACCGTACTCCACGATCTGTCGAACCGCTTCGATCGTGAATTCATCGGTGTACCGCTTCGCGCTCATAACCACCTCCGCATAAGCCATAGTTTATGGCTGCGAGATGTCTACGAAACCCTGGGCGATTCACGCCAACTTTTTTTCTAAGCCAACACTAGGGATCTTGTTAGGTAAGCGAGAATGTTTGCAGGAAGGCGGTCGGCGCGCTGCTTGATATCGGCTGGGTGATTCGCTTTCGTTATGTGTCATGGGTGGGCCATTGCAGACGAGCACTGAGGCCGCCCATATCGCGATTTTGCAGTATTAGGCGACCTCCGTGGCGCAACGCGGTTTGGCGTGCAACTGAAAGGCCAAGGCCGAGGCCGCCGGTTTCGCGACTGCGCGAGGATTCCAAGCGCTGGAAAGGTTTTTGCAGGCGTTCGCTTTGGTCGGGCGGAATGCCGGGGCCGTCATCGTCCACTTGTAGGACGATCAAGTTGTCTTCGCGCCACAAGCCTACACGTGCTCCGTCTGCATATAGCACAGCGTTATCGATCAGATTGATCAGTGCGCGCCGCAGGCTGAGGGGCTCGACCACTGCGCGAATCGCATCGATGCGCGAAGCTTGCACTGTTTTGCCTAGGGCCTGAGCGTCGTCAATGCACTCATCTACCATTTGGGCCAGGTCGGTATCGACTAGCGATTCATTCTGGGATCTTCCGCGGAAGTAGTGGAGCATTTGCGCAATCATTGCGTCCATCCGTTCCAGATCAGCGGCCATACGCAAGGAATGTTCCGTCGGTGCCATTTCTACGCGTAGACGCAGCGCGGCCAGTGGTATGCGCAGGTCGTGGGCTACGGAAGCCAGCATGCTCGCCATATCATCGGCTGGGCGGCTCGGACAAGCAGCCTCATGCTCCACCTGCACCTCGGGAGTGGGGCGGCCTTCGTCCTGTGTGGCTTTGGTTGATGCCGCATAGGAAAAGGCACGCTCTAGTCCTAGTCGATCGACATCGATATGAAGCGAGAGTGGTGCTTGCGTCAAACGCTGCACGAACCACCATGCCAAGGGTGCGAGCAATGCGACAGTCAGTGCGAAGGCGAGCACGATACGCAGGCGCCAGGCCTGAGTCGGTGCATGCGCCGGCTCGGCCGCGCGCCAGCAACCGTCGCTCTGACGCGGTGCGAATTCGAAGGCCGGTCGATCGGCATCGGTGCTGCTAAATACTCTGTGCGTTGCAAGGTCAGAGTTCAGTCGCGGCGCACAACCGGAAACGATGACTTGCGGATGAATTTGCACTGACTCGGACAGATGCAACCATCGCGTATAAAATCGCTCATGCGGTGCCTGTAGTATATCAACAGAAACGCGGGCTAGTGCGTTGCTCGCCGGATGCGAGAGCATTATGCAATCGCGCCCCATCTTCAAGTTTCGGTTGTCGACAGTTGCTTCTTTGCGCAGTACGGCGATGGCGGTACCAAGGCTAACCTCCAGCATCGAGGACGTTGGTGCCGGCAGTGCAATAAAGAAGTTGATTGCCAAGGCCGTTGCGATGGTAGCCAAGGTCAGCCTGTCCATCAGGTTCAAGCATGTTGGGATGGGGCGATGGGGCACGGTCATAGCCGCTCGACCGCCACGTTAAACCGATAGCCTTCGCCGCGTACGGTCTCGATCGGCGCACAACACCCAGGCCAGCGCAGTTTTCGCCGTAGCCGACTGACCGCCAGATCCATGGCGCGATCGAATGCTTTCGCATCGTCACCATGGGTAAGCTGCATGAGTCGGTCGCGGCTGAGCAGACGTCCCGCACGGTCGACGAACACGCGAAGCAGGTTGCATTCCAATGGCGTCAACGCGACGGGTTGGCCGTCAGGATTTAACAACCGCCGTTCAGCTCCTTCGAACCGCCAACCATCGAAGTGCACTCTGGAAATGGCTGGCGCGGATTCGGTCTTACTACGCCGACGAAGAAGTGCCCGTACGCGAGCCAGCAACTCGCGTGGCTCGAATGGTTTGGAGAGGTAGTCGTCAGCACCGACTTCCAGGCCGATTACCCGATCCAGAGTAGTACACATTGCGCTGAGCATCAGCACTGTGGCCCCGTCCGCGGTGAGTCGGCGGCAGATCGACAAGCCGTCCTCGCCAGGCATCATCCAGTCCAGAACGATCAGGTCTGCTGTTTGCTCGGCCAGGCGCTGATTCATTTCATTGCTGTCACGCGCAGAGCGCACAGCATAGCCATGCCCCATCAAATATTCGCACAAGGCGTCGCGAACACTGGCGTCATCGTCGACGACTAGGATGTTGGAGTGAGCGCTCATGTGCTTATTGTCTAAGAACTATGTAACTAGTTTGTATCCGCAAGTTGTTGTTGGTTGCAGAGCAGACAAATGGATGACACCCGAGCAAGTTTCAATAGATGAACAATCGACCATTGGGTGTCTGCAGTGCGTTCGTTCGTCCACCTCCCTGCATTGCTCCTGCTCGCCGTCGGCGTACTGACAGTGGGAGGCATATACACCATAAAGAGGGGGCTTGCGGTGGCGGGAGGTGGCCCTCGAATCGGGTCAATCAGTTACAGGTTGCCGCTGACGATGCGCGGCGCCTACGCTACCGCGGAAGCTTCGCTTCCGGGCGTCGATCAGCCTTTGCATCTAGTAATAGATAGCACGTCCAGAGATGACGTCATCGATAGAAAGTTCGCGTGGGCGGCCAGCGCTCTGGAGCAGGACGCATCCGAAGATGCTCAAGTGCGCCACCTCAATGGCCGGACGGCTCCGCCGCCGATGGTGCGGTTCGAGGGAATGCGAGTGGGCAATATGACGCTCACCGGGCCGTTTACTGTTGCCGAAACTGAACTCTCTACCGCTACTTCCGAAGAGTCGGTCGACGGCATCCTCGGAACCAATGTAATCGCTTTATACGATGCGACTTTCGACATCAAGCGAGGCGAGTTGTTGTTGCGCTCGAGCGCGGTTGACGAGGGGCGATGCTACCTCAACAGCTATCCGGGACGCTCGGAAGCTCTAAGGAAAATCTCCTTCATGGATGTGTCATTGCGGAAGGGGGGCTCAAAGGTGCGTGCCGTGATCGACACCGGTGCATCACACACTGTGATGAACCTGGCCGCTGCCATGACGTTAAGGTTGCGGCCGGGCGATCTGAGCTTGCGACGTTTGAAGCGCGTTGTGAAAAACACGAGTTCAACCGCAGTGCCTGATACTTGGCTCTATGATCTGCCGCGTCTAGAGATTGGCGAATGGTTGTTGGGCCCGACGGAAGTTCGGATTAGCCAACTTCCGATCTTCGACGAGCTCAGCCCCGACGGACAACCCACGATAATCCTGGGCATCGACGTGTTGCGGCAACGACGAATTACAATCAAGAGTGGGGCAGCAGCGTTCTGTGTAAGTAGAGGTGATGAGTAACCACTTGTATACGCTTTTGGTTGGGTCTATTTTCGAGCCAGCTACACGCGCTAGCAAGAAGGTGGCGGCTTAACCACCTGCGGGTTGCGCGCCTCATGCATGAGAGCGGACTGCAAGCGCTGCATAGCTATGACATGCGCCGCTTGCCAGTGCCTGAGCTGCAGCCTTTGATTTGTAATCTGCTACAGCGCCAGTTCGCCGTCTCTTGCCACAATCAGGTCTGGGTAACGGACATCACTTCCGAACGTGGCAAGGATGGCTTTATCTCGCGGTAGTGATGGGTCTTTTCTCTCGCAAGATTATCAGCGGGACGGCGAAGCAGACAATCCATCGTGAATTGGTTTTGGATGCCATGGCCAAAGCGGTTAGATGCAGGCGGCCGCGCAATGCTCTGATTCATTCAGATCAAGGTACCCAGTACGGGAGCGATGCTTGGCATCGATTTTTCGAAGCAAGTCATATCGAGCCGAGCATGGGTGGGCGAGACAATTGCTGCGATTACGCCGTAACCGAATCGTTCCTCAGTGGCCTGAAGAAAGAGCGAATCAAGAAGCGCATCTATGCGGACCGGGACACCGCGATGCAAGACATCGCTAAGTACATTGGCGGCTTTCAAAACCCAGCTAGGGGGGCATAGCTATCTGGGCGGAGTTAGCCCAGATGAGTTCGAGGCCCTACGGCGGAGGCGGGGATCACGTGCCCACTAAATCCTGGTAACTCCAGTAGCTCGACTCCTTGGCGCGCCTTGTTGTAATCGGAAGGATGGCCGGGCATGCTGAAAATCCTCAGCTACGCCTACAAAAAGAAGTGGAACTATGCTAACGCGGATATCGATGATTGCAGGCATGTTCTCGGCCCTGAGTGTCATATCGGCGGGCATCGCGGCTTTTTTGGTAGATCCGACACCTCCTGGGGAGGTCGTCGTCATAGGCGGTGTCGAATATATCTGTCCGAATAGTTGCATAATAACTGGAAGTCCTGAAAAGTTTGTTGTGCAGGACAGCGGGCTTGGCGTAGTCAGGTTGATGGTGGGTGGGAAAACCATAGAAATCGATGGCTTCGAATATGGTTGCCCTAATCAGTGTGACTTGATTAATGGTCCCGATGGCTATTTGGTAACCGACAGCGCTGGGGCTGCGGTTACAAAGGCGGGGGCAAGGACCATCGTTATAGGTCATTTGGAATACAACTGCCCGAACAGCTGCATCGTTAACCAAGGACCGAGCGGTCTGGCAGTACGCGACAGCGAGGGAGGCAGAGTCGCAGAGGGATATGTGGCGGATTCATATGGCGATACCTCAATTCCGTCGTCAGCCGCTACCCAATACCTATTCCGTCCTTGAAGCTGCCTTGGCGATCACATCCTTGTGTAGGTGTCGCGATAGCCCGGCTTTACTTAAGTGTTGGACATTCTCGGTCGCGTGCTGGCGGCCGAAACCAAGATGTAGGAGGTTGGCGGCATTCCTCTCTGGAGGGGGGGCGTTTGTATCGAGCAAGCTGGCCAGTCACGTCCACACTGAGCGGCTAGCTGCGGTAAGTGGCTTGGATGATTTTGCCGTCGACTTGAAGGATGAGAAGGCGACGGTTGGAATCTGACCAGATCCTCGGCTGATGCTCTATTCGGATTCGGCGCTGTCATCGTGTAGCGCCCAGTGGCCGGCGGCGCTAGCACTAAGATCCAGGCTGGCCGACTGCCCTGCGCTAGCGAATTAGAGTTGCCAGGATTTCGTGGACACCTAATCGGCTGACTCATTTCGTCGTTTCGAACACATTTGCACCGAAATCGTGGAACTGCTCTTTATTAGCTCGGTTGGCGTCGAACGGGAAGTCGCACGCGATGGTTCGCGTGAGCAATGCCGGGAGTTCTAGCTCTCAACTTGGCCACCAACTCAACGTGGTGGACTTAAAGCCGCCTGCAGGCTTGCTTGGCTAGGGCTTGAGCGACAAGTGCAGGAGCGGATATCGCCTCTGATATGAGCATGGATTAGTGGCAAGTATCCCCGAAATCCTGGTAGCTCCAGTTGGCGTACTTTCCGCCTTGCCTACTGCTCATCGGTCAGCATGTACTTCAATTGACTGCGGGTTGGTCAGGTTATTATGAAAGCTACGGTATTTGTACGCACCGCTCGCTTTGTTCTCGAAGCGATGCCTCTATGCAGCGAGCGCGGCAAGCGAAGCCGATGTGACAGCGTACTGGATTTGTTATTGGATCGCGGATATGTGTGACACATGCGCGATGAATGTGACTTTTTATAGATACCATTGCGCCGCTAAGTGTGTTCTCTTTAGCACCTCGGATCATGAGCGTCCTTGGAATGTTTGTGACTTTTGGCGTTATAGAGATTGATGTTGTCAAGGGACGTGATGGAGAACAACAAACAAAAAGTCGGAGCTAATCCTGGCGTACCGCCCGTGGAGATGGGGGCGGAGTCCGAGCGCGGAGATAGGAAAATGGAACAAATCCGCGAACTGATGTTCGGCGGGGTGGCGCGTGATTTCGATCGCCGCCTCAAGGAGATGGAAGAGCGGTTCGCCGAAGACCTCGCGCGTATTTGCAAAGATGGCGACAAGCGAATCGCGGTCTTGGAGGCGCGCCTGAACACGCAAATAGAACGTCTGCAGGCGCAGCTACGCCAAGAAGCGGCTGCGAGGGCGCTGGCCCTGGATGGTCTGGAAATGCGCATGAGCCAAGCGCTGGTTACACAGCGCAGCGAGGTCAATGCTGTGCTTCAGCGCCACGAGGATGAGGCGGTTGCAGGGGAAAGCCGTTTCGGCCAAGCGCTGGGCGCGATTGAAGCGCAGGCCAGGGAAAGCGTTCAAGCGCTCAAGGCGACGCTCAACAGTTCCCATGCCCATATCAACGAAAGCAAACTGGCTCGCGAGGATATGGCGGACATGATGGCCGAGCTGTCGCTACGCTTGCGAGGTCCGCGGGACTCTGCCGTCGAAGGTTGATCGCTGAGATGCCTGGAGAATACGATCGCCTTCGCCGTCTGCTGCTGCAGTCGGAATCGAGCCAGTTGGAGGAGCTCCGCGAATCGCTGCGGCGGACGCGCGCGCTGTTGGGCGAGGTGCCCGAAATTGTGGCAGAGCATTTGGAGACGAGCCAAGGACAAGGTCGGCCGAGCCGTTTGACCGAGGCACTGACCCAATCCGCAATCACTTCGCTCGAGATGGCGGTGCGACAACAGCCGCAAGTGGTGACCGATGCTCTGTACGCTATCGTCGGACCGACGATCCGTCGGTCCCTGGGTGAAACCATGCGCGAGATGGCCGATGACCTGGATCGTACGTTGCGTAATACTTTAAGCCTGCGGACGCTGCGCTGGCGATTGCAGGCTTGGCGGAGCGGATTGCCGTATGCGCAAGTAGTGCTGCGAAACACGATGCGCTATCGGGTCGAGTACCTGTATCTGATCGAGCCACAAGGCGGTTTACTCTTAGGGCACTGCGCTACGGAGGGTCTGCAGGAACTCGATTCCGACGCGATAGCGGGGATGTTCACCGCCATCAACCAGTTCGTTATGGACTCGGTGCCGATGGATCGTATCGGAGGTATCGGCTCGGCGACGGTGGGCGAATACAGGCTGGTGGTCAGCGACGGCCCGCTGGCGCGGTTGGTCGCCTTCGTGCGCGGAGTACCTTCCAGCGATTTCAGGAATCAGCTGAATCAGTTGAACGAGAAGCTCCATTCGCGACACGCCTCGGCGTTGTCCGCCGACTCTTCCGCGGATATGCCGAACACGGAGCTGTTGGAGCAGTCCGACTTCGATCATCTCAATCGGAGTTTGGCTGAGGAGCACACTGCCAGCAGACGGCGCCGCCCATACCTTCGATGGACATTGGCGATCTCGTTGGCAGCGCTCGCGACGCATGTCGGATTCAGTATTCACTGGGCTTTGCTGGCGCGCGATATCGAAGCTCATTTTGCCCAAACGCCCGGCATGATGATTTCGTATTGGGACGATAGTCGGCGAGGTCGACTTCGGGGTGAGGGATTGATCGATCCATTGGCCGACGACCCGAAAAGGTGGCTGGCCGAGCGCTATCCGGACGTGAAGCTAGACTGGCGTGCGCGGCCATACATGTCGCTGGAGCCGGCTATTCTCGAGCGTCGCGCGGCCCGGCGATTGGGGATTCCATTAGATATGGCGGAGTACCTCGACGGCACGATCAGCCTGAAGGGCACGCTGCGGTTCGCCGATTGGTATCGGGTAACCCAGACATCGATGAGCATCCCGGGTGTTGATCGGGTGGATACGGCGGGGTTGGATTATCCGGGCGCTCAACGCGTCCGCGAGCTCATCGTAGAGTTGGAGGGTATGCAAGTGCGATTCGACAGTGGGACCACAGTGCCCATCGAGGGCATGCAGGCACAGATCGACGCGATGGTCGATCGGGTGGACCGGTTACAAGCACTTGGGAAAGCCGAAGGCATGGCCTTCCGACTGCGCGCCAAGGGATTTACCGACGAAGTGGGAAGCTATAGCCAGAACCGGAGTCTGCGTCAGGCGCGGGCAGAATGGCTGGCGGCACGCCTGGATGCGGCCTTGTCGCCACCATCGACTGTGATCGTGGATACCGATGAGACCTCGTCCATCGCCGACATCAGGGCGACTTGCGTCGTCGTCGTGCCCTATCCGGTCGCGCCATGAAATCTCGCTCGTTCAAAATTTGCGTGATAGGCGATTTTGCCGTCGGCAAGACAAGTACGGTGGCGCGCAGTGTGCGAAAAACTTTCTCAGAAACCTATCTGACCACGGTAGGCGTCAGAGTGGACACCAAGGCCTTGAAGATCGCGGGCTCGGAACAACGTCTTGTGCTCTGGGATATTGCGGGCGTCAGCGTCCTGGAGCAGATGCGTTCCAACTATATCCTCGGTGCGAACGGTTTGCTGTTGGTCGCCGATGGAACCCGAAAGGAAACCGTCACCATCGCCCTGTCCTTGCGAGAACAGGTGCATCGACGTCTGGGCCGCCTACCGCCTTCTGCACTTCTGCTCAACAAGGCCGATATGATCGACGCGTGGGACGTGCCTCCAGCGACGATTCGCGAGCTCGAACGCGAGCTGGCCGTCTTCACCACCAGCGCGAAGACCGGCCAGGGAGTGGAAGAGTCGCTTCAAGCCCTGGCGACCGAATTGGTGACGCAATGTTGAAAGCTCGCGGCGGCCCAAAAAGGCCCACCACTCCTGAAGCCCCGAGGGCGCCCTTGGTTGTCACGGTCGATGGACAGGGCCGCCTGGTCGACATGGTAGGAGATTCCGATCCTTTCGGTTCGATGTCGGCTGACGACATAGGAAGGCTGCTGTTGGACATCATGGTGGGTGGCGACAGTCCGACGGAAGTGCTTCAAGCGGTGGAGCTGATCGATGGCTACTTTGTCGACATCCATATCGTATGCGAGGAAGAACTCCGGCATTTCGTGCTGCTCGACTCGACGGAGTTGGTGCGTTCGCTCCAGAGAATCCAGCAATCGAGCAATGAAACGACACTGCGAAATGAGAGCATCAGGAGGTCCCTGCACAGAAGCGGCCCTATGGCGAGGAAACAGCTCGAACAGGCGATGTTGGTGCCGAAAGACGCTGGAATGCTCTCCATTCTGGCGGGAGAAATGCGGGAGCCACTGGCGCTGCTAGCGGGTCATGTCAATATCCTCGCGCGGCACTGCGGCAGCGACCCGACTGCGCTGCGCTCGATCGCTGTCTTGCAACGCGCCGCTATGCGGCTGGACAAGCTCGCGAGCAGCGCATTGGTCGCGATGGGCGAGCATTCGATCAAGGCGAGCGACGAAGGATCGGTGGACTTGAGCCGTTTGGCCAGCGCCTTGCTAAATACCTTTTCGCTGCAGGCGGTAGGATCGGGGATTAATCTCAGTGTTTACGTGCCTGAGAACGCGCCAACAGTAGAGATCGACGATCGGGCTTTGCGCCAAGTGCTCGAGAATCTGGTAGTGCATGCGTTCGGCGGAGTGGAGAAGGGCCGGATAGAGCTGGCTTTTTCGCTCGGTGAACTTCATCTGGATCTAGAAGTAAACGCCGAGCCCGAGGGATTCAGCATGGAGTGGTTCGGGCCGTTGATAACCACCAACGAGCTCCTGCATTCCTATTCGGCCGGCAGTCTGGCATTGGCCGCTAGTCAGCGGATTCTGCGCGACATGGATGCCATGGTCGAGATCGTCCCGCGTATCGAAAGCGGCTATGCGCTGTGGTTCCGGATTCCCATCGGGGCGCGGTGGCGCGCGGAGCCGGCGGCGTGATTCAGATCATCGACATGACATCGTTCGTCACGGTGGTGAAGGTCGGCAGCTTCACCGATGCGGCGCGTAGGTTGGACACCGCCAAGTCGGTGGTGAGCCGTCGAGTCAGCGATCTGGAGCGGGAACTTGGCGCTCCCTTACTCGATCGCAGCGCCCGCGGTGTGCGTCCGACTGAAGTCGGGGCGGTCTATTACGCCAAGTGCGTGCGCATCCTCGAGTCGATTCAAGCTGCCAACGATTTTGTCGCCGGATTCAACAGTTTGGTGAAGGGGCGGTTGAGCGTCATCGCTTCGAGACAGTTCGAGGGGCCGCTTACCACGCTGCTCAACAAATTCGCTGAACAGTACCCGGACATCTTGTTGGACGTGGAAGTCGGAAGCGAAGGCAATCTGGACGATCTGGAATTCGATGTTGCCATTCGCACGTCTGAGATTGACAGCTCCGGTCTGGTGGCTCGCCAGCTCACTCGTTATCGTAATTTGCTGTGCGCGAGCCCCGACTACCTGCAACGTTGCGGTACACCAAGCGGTCCCGAAGATCTGGCGCGGCACGACGGTCTCGGGAGAAGTCAAGGCGAAGTTGAAGGTGTTTGGCGGCTGCTGGTGGACGGCCAATGGCGGGACTGCCGTTACCGCGAAAAAATGCGCAGTTATAGCGAGGCTCAATTGACGGCTGCTGCGAGTGGCGGCCTGGGCATTGCGCTATTGCCCGAACCGCTGATCCAGGCCGACATCTATGAGGGGCGGTTAACGCCAGTGCTGAGCGAGTTTCCTGCGATCTCGGGCATGCTCTGCGCCGTGTACCCGAAGAGCCGACGTTCGTCGCAAAAGGTTCAAAAGTTGTTGGCGTTCCTCGCAGAATCGCTAAAACCGGAAGATTGGATGGGTGCCGCCGATACGCTGGTTCCGTGTTCGTCCAGCGCGAACGAGCCGTTCGCGCCAGACGGCTAGCGCGTTTCCGAGACGGGAACGACTCTACTGTTTCGTCGAGGATGAAACAAAATCACTTACATCAGAAATGTCGCGGTGAAGGCGCAACCTGCCAACACCGCGGTGAGATTCTCAAGGCTTCGGCCCGTAGAGCGCGCCTTCGCAAGCGGCTGCAGCGGTCGCGAGGATGCTCTCCTGCGGTGCTCGGGTGTTGTGCGCTTGGCTAATCTGGTCCTTGGCGCACGTGCCAACGCCGCTGCGAAGCGACCGATAGTGGAGGAAGCTCCACTCCTCCCCGATCCTCTATTCGCTTTAGTTCGATTGAGAAACGGGCGACAGGAGGCGGAATCAGGCTCGCCACGACCTGGAGGGAATGGCGGTCGCCAGTCGTTCGGAGTCGACGCGAGCCGCAGTTGCAGTGGGTTTTCGGGTGGAAAGGCTGGTAAGAAATCTGTCGGCCGCGGAAGGCGAGTCGGCCGTCTCGCATGCGCGTGATGAGAAGCAGTGCTCGCTATACGCGGGCCATCGCCTGCTTCAGCCATTGTGCGCTTTCAAGGTGCGTCGTCGGAACGAATTGTGCTTCCGGCTGCGCGTGCAACCATCGGGTGAAGTGTCATGAGAGAGATTAGGTTCAAAGAATGCGTTCTGGTTGTCGCCCTTGCCATAGGTACTGCGGTGGCTGGTGCGGCGCATGCTAGAAAGAAGCCCGCCGCAGCTCAAGCAGTGGCCGCTGCTCCCGCCTCGGTCGGGCGTCCGGCTCTGATCGAGCCGGACGCTATCCGCGATGCAGGGCTCAGAGTCGTTGTCGGTATCGATGCGGGAAAAGTGGGCGAGCTGTGGGACGGCGGATCGGCGATGCTGAAGCGCGACGTGGCGCGCGATGCGTTCATGGCGAACATTGCTTCGACCCGAAAAGGCTCTGAGAGGCCGACCGCTCGGGATTGGATCGCCATCCATCGCGCACAGGGGGGGGGCACATTGCCCGCGGGGCAGTACGCATCCGTACAGTTCGCGACGACATTCGCTGGTGGCCACGCGCTGCGCGAAATTCTTTCGTTTCGATTGGACGATGATGGTGTGTGGCGCTTCGTCGGCTATGCCGTCGAGTGAATGTCGTGATGGCGTGCGACCGGATTCCAAATTTTCAGACGTAAAGCAGGGCTGGGAGCGAACATGGGTATAGAGCAAGAGGACGGCGTTATCGTTGCCCTGCATTTTCGCCCGCAAGCGAAGGCCGAAGTGATGGACGTCCCGTCGCGTGGACTGATCAGCGACCAGCAATGGCGGGCAATCGTCGACATGCTTCCGGACCGGTTGGGAGTCCGAGCGCGCAACCGCGGCCAGCAATATCGAGACTTTGTCGAGAGCGTGCTGTGGGTAGTTGCTGGAGACGCATTATGGAACGAGCTGCCGCGGAGCCACGGCTCCTGGCGAGCCGTGTACGTGCGATTCCTGCGCTGGAACAATATCAATGCGTGGGATGGAGTCGCCGAAATCCTGGGCCACGATCAGGCGGTAACGCGTGCCTTGCTTGCTCGTGCGGCGCAGCATACAGCCATCGTTCGTAAACGGATGAACAGAAAGCTGCTGCACCGCATGCTCGAAGTCTGATCACTGCTCGTCGTGAACGTGCGTTCGACCGACATTGGATACGAAAATATTCCGCGAGTAACTGCTGACGAATAAGATGTTAGCGTTGCTGCCGTGGTCTGGATGGCTGGCGCTGTCGTTTGTGCTGGCATCTTTGAGCCCAATTCGGCTGAGGGGACCGAACCAAGTGATGCGTTCATCCCTGCGACAGCGGGTGGCCTCGACGCCCCTCGTGCCCGATGATCTTCATCGCCGAATAGAGGTGGCGAGAAGGGCGAGGTTCGGCGGGTTGTCAAGCCCGAATGGCGGCTAATCGGCGGCAAATGAGATAAAAAAGATATCTCCTTGAATGTGATATTTCGTCTCGAAGCGTAGATTGCAGTGCTTGAATCGACTCGCCGGCCCCTCCTCGGCCGCGACGTCGTAGCGGTCGCAACAACATAGGAGACACAGGCGAATGGCCTTGAGCATAGATGTTGCCCCTTTGGACGACAGTCAGTGGGCTACGATCACCTCACGCCTGCCGCGGAACCTTCGTAGCCGCGTCAGGACCAAGGACGCGGAGTACCGTGCCTTCGTCGACGCCGTGCTGTGGGTCGTACGCAACGATGCCTGTTGGAAGTGCGTTCCCAGTGACGGCTGGCGAGCGATCTACGTGCGCTTTATCCGCTGGGTGGATCAGGGGATATGGGGTGCGGTGGAACATGGAATCGGCTCGGACCCGTGCTTGATCCATGCCCTGAGAGATCGCGTGGCTTCATACAGCACGAAAAAGCGTCGGCGCCGTCGGCGATCCGGGGAAAATCCGAAGTCGGCTGAGATAAATGATTCTGGAACCAATGATCGCTTGGCATCACGCAGGGCCGGACAGATGGCGCCGACCGTCGCGTTCGTTCGCCATTGATTCATCGACGGGGTAGCGGCCAACCATAGATCACAGATGCATTGGGGGGAGTATCCGCGTGTGCGTGGGGCAGGTAAGTACGCGTCGCCTCTGTGATTGTCCGTCCAAGCGAAGCGGCTACTTGATTGTCGCGGCGGCCCGAGAAGTGTCAGGAATCTCCTCGTGACCGAGTGTCGGGGAGAGCTGGGGCTGTGCACACCGTCGAGCTGCGATTAACCTAGCAATGCGCGGAGGATCCGAAATCCTGCCGCCTCGACTTACGCTGTCACTGCCTGTTCTCGTCCATATTCGCCGCGATCTGAACGCGCGTGAGCAGTTCGTATATGCGGTACGCTCCCGCCGACACAACAACGCGATCTACTACCACCGCGCTCGGCGGACACCCGAACGCCAAGTCGGATTCCGCTAACCACTCCACAACCGCCTCGGACATCCGCGCAACAGTCGTTGCGTTGGCTTCGCCATTGAGCCCGCGAACGTAGTGATTGTAGGCCTGTCGGATCCGGTCTGTTATTGGTCCTCATCGCGTCGATGCGCGCTCGGACATCAGCAAAGCATACGCATTCGATGTGACATGGACCAATTTCGTTCGATGACCCGGCAGATGAACCCGCGGGCAACGGCCACAGTCCGCTGTTTTCTTTGGTTGATTGATTCTCTTCGCCTAGCGAACGCCGCGATCTAGTTTCAATTCTTGAGCCCGTTTTCCCATCAGTCCGTTCGACACGCGCGAACATCGTGTTCGTGAATCGAGCGCGCAACCCAGTACGGACCTGCGTCACAGTAACTCGCACAAAGGCCGGCGGTGCTCATTGCGCCTTTTGTGACTTCTATAACGACTGGGAATTGGGAAAGATCTGATGAATGAGATTTTTTGTGTGGTTTGGAGCAAGGCTCTGAACAAGTGGGTGGTGGCTTCGGAATTTGCAAGTGGGCGCAAGAAGGCAGCGCGATCGGCTTCGGCGTCAGCGGTAGTATTCGTGCTGATGGCCGGCCCGGCATTTCAGGCTTCGGCTGGTACGGTTTGTACAACGAGCGCAACTGGTGGAGATGTACCAACGGCTAACGGAGGCGGTTCGGCGTTCGCCTGCGGCTACATGTCGAAAGCGAACAAGAATTGGTCCGTCGCGGTGGGTACCCGTGCAGTTGCTAACGGGACGGAATCCGTAGCGTTGGGCAACCAAGTCACTGCCGGAGGCGATCAGTCGATCGCGTTGGGCGCGGGCGCGAGCACCACGAAAGCGGGCTCCAGCGCCATCGGTTATCAAGCCATTAGCAGCGGTATGGCGTCCACTGCGTTGGGCCAACATACGGAAGCGACCAAGGATCATACGGTAGCAATAGGAACCTGGGCCAAGGCCAAGGGATTGCAGTCGGTCGCACTCGGCAACCAGTCGCTCTCAGAGGGCGACTACGCGACGGCCTTGGGCGCGGGGGCCAGCGCGAAAGCCAGTCAGTCCACTGCTGTCGGTTATCAGGCATCGACCACCGGCATGAGGGCGCTCGCCCTAGGGTACAAGGCTGAATCAACCCAAACGTATGCGACCGCATTAGGCACCGAGGCGCGGGCGACTGCCTTGGAAGCGACAGCCATCGGCAACGAATCGAAGGCTCAGGGACTTCGTTCGATCGCGCTGGGTTCGACCACGCAGTCCACGGCCGACTATGGCTCCGCGCTTGGCTACCAAGCTTCGGCGACCAACGCGAACGACGTGGCTATCGGCAGTTACTCCAAAACCTCTGCGGCCGTGGCCACTCCCAGGTCTATGATTCGCGGAACCAACTACAACTTTGCCGGCGCGGCGCCGACCAGTTCGGTAAGCGTGGGCAATGTCGGTATCGAGCGCACCGTCACCAACGTCGCCGCTGGCCGCATCAGCGCGACCAGCACCGACGCCATCAACGGAAGCCAGTTGCACGCCACCAATCAAGCAATCGAGAACCTGACTACCAATGGTTCGGCCGGCTTCAATGTGACCGCGCAAGGCGCCAACAGCAGCAAGGTGTATGCGGACGAGACAGTGAACTTGAAGAACACCGACGGCAACGTCGTCGTCAGCAAGGATGTGAATGTGGAGGATGTCAACTTCGATCTGGCCAAGGATCTGAAGGTCGACAGCGTCACTGCGGGCAACAGCAAGCTTGACACCAATGGCCTGACCATCGTCGGCGGTCCGAGCGTGACCGATAACGGTATCGATGCTGGCGGCAAGCCGATCAGCAATGTCGGCCCGGGCACCGCGCCGGGCGATGCGGTCAACAAGAATCAGCTGGATGCGGTAAACGCAACCGCGAGCGCCGGTTTCAAT
>NZ_JBAMDI010000168.1:0-20040 GCF_036961695.1 Pseudomonas sp. CGJS7
GGGCATTGGCCGCGGCGACGTCGTCGGCGCGCTCGTGCAGGCCTTGCAGGTAGCTCGACAGCGAGCCGATTTCTTCGTCGGTCAGCTGCTTGGCCACCGAGGCCATCACGTTGAACAGGTGCGGGTCTTTCTGGGTGGTGGTGCCGGCGCGGTATTCCTCCAGACGACGCTGCGAGTAGACCGCTTGCTGGCCGGCGATGTGCGGGTAGGCCGGACCCGGATTGCCCGCGCCGCCCGGACCGTGGCAGGCCATGCAGGCCGGGATGCCGCGGGCCTTGTCGCCGCTGCGGAACAGCTGCTCGCCGACCTGATAGAACTTCTTGTCCTTGTTCGGGCCGGAGGCGATGACGGTGTCGTCGGCCACGCCGGCGCCGGACTTCTGGGTGGCGAAATAGGCGCCCAGGTCGCGCGCGTCCTGCTCGCTGAGCGCGTCGGCGTAGGGCTTCATCGCCGCGGACATGCCGGTGTTGCGCTCGCCGCTCTTGAACAGGGCGATCTGGTGGGCGATGTAGCGCTCGCTCTGGCCGGCCAGGCGCGGGTACTGCGGATCGGTCGGGTTGCCGTCGAGGCCGTGGCAGGCCGCGCAGGTGCCGGCCTTGGTCGCGCCGGCCTTGACGTCGCCCCACTTGGCCTTGGGCCCGCCGGAAAGCGGCGCGACCTGCACCGGCTCCTTGTCGGGGATCGGCGTGACCGTGGGCTGGGCGAACGCGACGGCGGCGACCGCTAGGGCGGCGATGCCGATCAGGCTCAGGACGCGGGCTTGGCTCATGTAGCTGGGCTCCGAACTACTGCTGGCTTGCGATGCAAGGGCTGGCTGGATGGCGGTGCGGCCGGCCGCTGTCGGCGCCGGAACCTCGGAATTATCTGTCGCCGACCCGGATCGGGTCAACGCGGGTTCAGCCGTCCAGGTCGCAGAACGGGAGCCGGCGGCGAGGGCATGCGATCCTAGTGGCATGACCAACCACCTCGCCCGCGCCCGTTACCTGTTGTCGGCGCACAACGTCAAACAACTGCCGCCCGACGGCGGTTTCGAGGTCGCTTTCGCCGGCCGCTCCAACGCCGGCAAGTCCAGCGCGCTCAATGCCATGTGCCAGCAGAACGCGCTGGCGCGGGTGTCCAAGACCCCCGGACGCACCCAGCAGCTGGTGTTCTTCGACGTCAGCCTGCCTTACCGCGGCCCCGAGCCGGCGCCGGACCCCGACCGTTTCCTGGTCGACCTGCCCGGTTACGGCTACGCCAAGGTGCCGCAGAACCTGCAGGCGCATTGGCAGGCGTTCCTGGACCGTTACTTCGCCACCCGCCAGGCCCTGCGCGGGCTGGTGGTGGTGATGGACATCCGCCATCCGCTCAAGGACTACGACCGCCAGATGATCGGCTACGCGGTCGAGCGCGGCTTGCCCGCGCACGCCTTGCTGACCAAGGCCGACAAGTTCGGCCGCGGCCAGCAGCAGCAACAACTGCTGATGGTGCGCAAGGATCTGCGTTCGACCTACGGCGACACGGTCAGCGTGCAGACCTTCTCCGGCGAGTCCAAGCAGGGCGTGGAGGAAGCGCGCGAGGTGGTGATGGGCTGGCTGGAACTGAGCGCGCCGAGCGCGCCCGCGCCGGTGGCCGCGCCCGACGCCGACGAATAAGCGCGGGCTTCGGGTCCGGCGTCCGCGCGTTATCGCCGGGGCACCGACCCCGTTCATGGCCGCGCGCCGGAACCGCCGAGCGCGGCCGCTGGCCGCTTGCGCACCACCGTTCGCGTTACTTCCTGGGTGACTCACCACCCGCGCTCACCGCGCGGGCCTCAGCCAAGGACGCGCTACGCCATGGACCCGATTTCCGATCCGCAAACCATCCTCGCCGCCGGCGCCTACGGCACCGCGCTGCTGTTCTTCGCTTACGGCGCCTACGCGCTGCTCAAGACCAAGAACGCCGAGCAGAACAAGAACGTGCGCTGGTACCTGGGCATCGGCGCGGCGGTGGTGATCGCGATGATCGGCTTCGACACGCTCAAGAGCTGGCGCAGCGGCGAGCGGGTGGCGCCGAACGTGTTCCTGACCTTTTCGCCGCGCTTCGCCGCGGTCGATCTGCCCGACCCGGTGGTCGAATACAGCGGCCGGACCCTGGCTTCGAACGCGCCGATCAAGATCGCCGACAACAACAGCAGCATCAACATCTCGGTCGATTCGATCATCGAGAAGGTCAAGGGCCTGCAGCAGAACAACCAGCAACTGCAGAGCGCGCTCGGCAGCGCCGCGCTGGCCAGTCAGCCCAAGGAACTGGCCGAGCAGATCGCCGCGGCCGACAGCGCCGGCCAAGATCCTTGCGCCGGCGGCGATGCGACCTTGTGCGGGTGGAAGCAGTTGTCCAGCGGCGAATTGGCCAGCGCTCAGGCCACCTTGACTCAGGCGGTGAAGAACGCGCCCGCCGACGATCCCAAGACCAAGGCCACCGCGCTCAGCGGGCTGGGCGAGATCTACGTCGGCCAGGGCAAGATCGAGGAGGCGCGCGTGGTGCTCAAGCGCGCCGCGGATCTGGGCAATGCCGGGGCCAAGAAGCGCCTGGATGCGTTGGCGGCGCCGCCGAAGATCGCGCCGCGGCCGGTGGCGCCGGTATCGGCGCCGGTGCGGCCGGAACTGCGCGAGCGGCCGGTGCGCGAGGGGCGGCGGCCGCCGCAGGATTGAGAGCCATCGGGTACGGCCGCTTGTAATGCAGCGATCGGCGGCGCGTTATCGGCCGGGCGCAAGCGATCTGGCCGCGTGCCCGCCGCCTACGGCGCCTGACGCAGTCCCGACGATTGGATTTCGCCGCGTGCGTCGTACAAGCGCGAGGTGTCCGGTTCGCCGTTGCCGTCGCTGTCGATCTCGCCGCCGGTCAGCCGTCCGCCGGTGTGGAAGTTGCGTTTGATTACCCGGCCTTGTCCATCGAGCCATTCTTCGACGGCCAACACGCCGCGGCGGGCGATCTGCTGGTGCTCCGGCGCGCCATCGCCGTCGTAGTCGACGCTGCGGCCGGCCCACAATCCGTCGCGATAGGTGTCCTCGGTCTCGTAGGAGTCGTTGAAGTCCGCGTCTTGTCTGGAAATGGTCGGCAAGCCGCGAGCGTCGTACTCGGTGACCATATCCGGCTTGCCGTCGATATTGCGGTCGGCCTCCACGCGCACCAGCTTTTCGCCTTCGTAGATCAGGCGTTCGTCGGCGATGCCGTCGTCGTTGTAGTCGGCATGTTCCTCGCTGGTGCTCGGTTGCATCGCGATCGCGGTCGCCGCCGCGCCGAGCAACGCGCCGATCGCCAGCGCGATCACGATGGCGGCCGTCCCGGCGCCGGCGGAGCGCGGCTTGCGCTGGTTCAACGGCCGATAGGCGTTGCCGTCTTCGACGTGCTCGGGCGCGTCGTCGTCGCCGAAATCCGAATCGGCCGGTTCTTCGTCGTCCTCGCTCGGGGGAACCGCGGTTGCCTGCCATTCCTCGATGATCGCGCGCGCCCGCGCGGCTTCTTGATCGGCGACTTCCAGGCGCACCGTCCCGCCCGCAGGCAAATCGCCCGCGCCTGCTTCCAGCGCCGCGCCGAACACGAACGCCTGAATGCCTTCCTGCGCCAACAAATTGCGCACCAGCTGCGCGTCCACCGAATGGGCGGCGCGATAAACGATCTGCACTGGATTCCCCTCCCTGGGCGCGGCCGACCGGCGCGCTCGCGGCAGTATGCCCGCGAGCGCCGTCGGCGCCCAGCGCGGGTCTCAGCCCTGCGCGCGCGCCGCGTACATGCCGTAGGCCGGCAGAATCAGACGCTGACCCTGTATACGCCCGCTCGGCAGGCCGTGGCCGCTGTCGACGCTCCAGCCCGCGCGTTCGCCCAGCTCCACCGACGCTTCGCCGTCGCCGAGATTGAACGCCAGCAACACCGCGCCGGGGCCTTCGCCGCGAACGAACGCGATCACCGGTTCGGCGCTGTCGATGAACGCGATCGCGCCGTCGAGCAACGCCGGATGGCGTTTGCGCCAGCCCAGGAACTGTCGGAAACCGTTGAGTGCGGAGGCGGGATCGTCCTGCTGCCGCGCCACGTCCAGCCGCCGATGGCTGGCCGGAATCGGCAGCCAAGGTTCGCCGCTGCTGAAACCCGCGCTTTCGCCGCTGTCCCACGGCAACGGCGTGCGGCAACCGTCGCGGCCCTTGAAATTGGGCCAGAACGCTTTGCCGTAAGGATCCTGCAGCGCTTCGAACGGAACATCGGCCTCGGGCAGGCCGAGTTCTTCGCCCTGGTACACGCACACCGAACCGCGCAGCGAACACGCCAAGGCGCTGAGGAAGGTGGCGAAGTGGGCCGGGCGCTCGCCGCGGCCCCAGCGGGTGACCACGCGCTGCACGTCGTGATTGGAAATCGCCCAGCACGGCCAGCCTTCGCGCATGGTCGCTTCCAGGCGCTGCACCGTGCCGCGGATGTGTTCGACGCTGTAGTCCTCGGTCAACAGCTCGAAGCTGTAGCCCATGTGCAGGCGGCCGTCGCGGGTGTATTCGTCCATGGTCGCCAGCGAGTCTTCCGAGGAAATCTCGCCCAGCGCCACCGCGCCGGGGTAGCGGTCCAGCAACGCGCGCAGCTCGGCCAGGAACGCCAGGTTCTCCGGCTGGGTGTTGTTGTAGTGGTGGTACTGGAACGCGTACGGATTGTCCGGGCTGAAGCCGCGGCCGACCCGCTCGGACGGCGGCTTGGGCGGGTTGTCGCGCAGCTGCGCGTCGTGAAAACAGAAATTGATCGCATCCAGGCGCAGGCCATCGACGCCGCGGTCGAGCCAGAAGCGCACGTTGTCGAGCACCGCCGCGCGCACCGCCGGGTTGTGGAAGTTCAAATCCGGCTGCGAGGACAGGAAGTTGTGCAGATAGTACTGCTGCCGGCGCGGTTCCCAGCGCCAGGCCACGCCGCCGAACAGCGACATCCAGTTGTTCGGCGCGGTGCCGTCCTCGCGCGCGTCGGCCCAGACGTACCAGTCGGCGTAGTCGTTGTCGCGGCTTTCGCGGCTGCGCTTGAACCACTCGTGCTCGCTGGAGGTGTGGCTGAGCACTTGATCGATCATCACCCGCAGGCCCAGCGCATGCGCCTTGGCCAGCAACCGGTCGAAGTCGTCGATGTCGCCGAACAGCGGGTCGACCGCGCGGTAATCCGCGATGTCGTAACCGAAGTCGGCCATCGGCGATTTGAAGAACGGCGAGATCCAGATCGCGTCCACGCCCAGGTCGGCGACATAGCCGAGCTTGTCGATGATCCCGGGCAGATCGCCGACGCCGTCGCCGTTGAGGTCGCGGAAGCTGCGCGGATAAATCTGGTACACGACCGCGCCGCGCCACCAGGCGTCGTTGCGGAGCGGATCGTTGGAAAGACGGACGGCGGACAAGACGGGCCCCTGTAGCGATGGCGGCCTGCGTGCTGCGCTGCCGCGATGCGGGCCAGCTTACCGCCGGCGCCCGCCGCGGCCCGAGCGTGTGCATACGTATTCACCCGGAAATCGCCAAACGAAGTGCGACATGAATGCGACTCCATGCCATGAATACGTATGCATAAGCCGCTGCTGGCGCGAAGCCTTGCCTAACATGCGCCACAGACCGAAGGCGCACGCCGCCTAGGCGACCGCGGCGCGAGGCAACGAGCGCGCGGACGACACACAGCGCTTCTGGAGGGGAGCATGTCGAGATCCAAGCCGGCTTCATCGAAATTCAACCGCAACCTGTTGAGCGTGGCCCTGGCCTCGCTGGGCGTGTGCGCCTCGTGGACCGCGTCCGCCGCCGACGCGCCCGCGCCGCAGGACACCGCGCCCGCCGCGGCCGCGCCGCAGTCCGAAGCGCACCAGCTCGACGCGGTCCAGGTCACCGGCAACCGCCGCGTGCAGTCGATCCAGAAGTACGCCGGCACCATCCAGTCCTTCAGCGGCGAGGACCTGACCAAGCTCGGCATCAACACCGACTTCCGCAACTTGCAGGCGGTGGTGCCGGGATTGCAGATCACCAAGCAGGAAGGCAAGTACGAAATCTTCCTGCGCGGCATCGGCGCGGCCGATTCGGACTTCTCCTCCGATCCGTCGGTGGCGACCTACTACAACGGCATCTACCTGCCGCGCCCGCGTTCGATCGGGCCGATGTTCTTCGACGTCGACCGGGTCGAGGTCAATAAAGGCCCGCAGGGCACGGTGCGCGGCCGCAACGCCACCGGCGGTTCGATCAACGTGATCTCCAAGCGCCCCGAACTCGGGGTGACCAGCGGCGGGCTCAAGGTCGGCGCCGGCAATTACGATTTCACCACCGCCGAAGGCGTGTTGAACCTGCCGATCGGCGAGACCTTCGCCTTGCGCGCTGCCTTGTTCGACGAAGAGCGTTCCTCCTACATCGGCAACGGCTATCCCAAGTCGCTGTTCGACGCCGAGGGCCCGGGCGCGCTGGACAATCAGGCCGCGCGGCTGTCGATGCTGTGGGAGCCCAGCGACAAGTTCTCCGCGTACGTGATGCTGGACAAGGTCACCGAGCGCGGCACCGGCGATCCGGGTCTGTTCGCCGAGCGCGGTCTGGCGGCGGGTTACGACATCAAGGATCTCGACGATCCGTTCAAGCAGTACTTCCGCACCCAGGGCCGCACCACCAACGACATCGAAGGCGTCGCCGGCACCTTCACCTACAACTTCACCGACAAGGTCTCGGTGGAGTTCAGCACCTCGTACCGCAAGTACGATTTCTACAACCGCAACGCTTCGCGCGAATGGCAACTGGGCCCGGTGTATCCGGGGTCCGAGCGCGAAGCCTACTTCAATCCCGAACGCCTGGACTGGTACGACACCTTCTATCAGTCCGACAAGTCCAGCTCGACCATCAACGAGCTGCGCTTCTTCGGCGACACCGGCCGCCTGATCTGGTCGGCGGGTCTGTTCAATTACGAAGAGAAGTACGACTACGCCTCCTGGGACGTCGGCAACGGCTACTTCGGCGATTGCGACTGGTGGCGTCCGGGCACGGTCTGCGGCTATCAGGACGGCCTGGGCGGCGAGAACCGCGGCGACAACTCCAAGGTCGAGTCGAACGCGGTGTACGGCGATTTCAGCTTCGCCGCGACCGATTCGCTGCGCCTGATCGGCGGCATCCGCTACACCCGCGACAAGAAGATCGCGCGCGAATCCAACGTCAAATACCAGTTCATCATCCCCGAGGAACTGTTCCAGCAGTTCACCGGCCAGCCGATCAACACCGCGACCAACCCGTACACCACCGGTTTGATTCTGGGCTCGCCCGGTTTCCGCCTGGCGCCTCCGGGCAACCGCCGCGGCGGCGATCCGAGCATCTGCACCGGCTGGTCGCCGGCCGAACTCAAGTGCGGTCCGGGCGGCAACACCCTGGACTACTTCCTCGGCGGCTTCCAGAGCTTCGGCGCGCAGGACAACTGGGCGCAGTTCCTGCAGCAGTACCGCGATCAGATCCAGGTGATCGCGCGTTCGGACTTCCCCGGCGGCAAGAGCGAGGATGTCTACAAGGACAACTACGTCGACTGGCGGGTGGGCTTTGAGTACGACCTCAATCCGCAGGTGATGCTGTACGGCACGGTGTCCACCGGCACCCGTTCGGGCGGTATCAACCGGCCGCTGTCGCTCAACGACGGCAGTGCGCTGGCGCCGGCGTTCGAGCCGGAAGAGCTGACCTCGTACGAGGCCGGCATCAAGGGCGACTACGTCTGGGGCGAGACGCCGGTGCGCATGAACGCGTCGGTGTTCTACTACGACTACAAGAACAAGGTGCTGCAGAACCTGATCGACGTGCCGGCGCCGACGCCGACCAATCCCAACGCCACCAGCCGTCAGGTGTTCAACGACAACGCGGCCAATGCCAGCGTGCTGGGCCTGGAACTGGAAGGTCGGGTCGGGCTGCCGTACGGGTTCAACGTCGGCTACAACTTCACCTATCTGGACGCGACCTTCGACGATTCGAAGGTGCTCGACACGCGTTCGGGCGGGTTGGGGCTGATCGTGCCGCTGGACGGCAATCGTTTGCCGAACACGTCGAAGTACAACGCTAACCTGAGCTTGTCGCAGACCATCGACATCAATCGCGGCGCGCTGTCTTCGTTCGATTGGACGATCAATCTGACTTACCGGTCCGATTATTACCTGACCGCGTTCAACAGCCGCGGGTTCGGGTTGGATGCGGCCGGCAACGTGATCGAGATTCCGCTCAAGGATATGCCGTTCAACAACGGCTCCAATCCGGCCGCGGGCGGCGGGCCGGCCAACGGGTTGGCGATGCGCGACGACGTGGATGGGTTCGTGACGGTGAATGTCTCGGCCGGGTTGAACTTCGGCAGCGACAATCAGTTCCGGATCGATGGGTTTGTGTCGAACCTGACCGATGAGGTGTATTCGGGTAAGGGGTTCGTCAATAACGCTACCAATATCCGGTATTTGAATACGCCGCGGATGTATGGGGTTCGGTTCTCTTCGCAGTTCTAAGAGGGATTCGCGACGCTGGGAGCAAATCCCCCCTAGCCCCCCTTTTTCAAAGGGGGGAACAGAGCGCGGGGGCGGGAAGAAGCGACGTTACTTTCAGCCGCCGCACTTTGCTTGTCTTCCCCCTTTGCAAAAGGGGGACCGAGGGGGATTCGCTTTTCCGCTTCAGTACCGAGTCCCACCCGCCGCTCCATGCCAGTATCGAGCCCATGACCGACCGCCCCAGCGCCACGCCCCGCAAGCCGCAGCTGTCGTTCTGGCAGATCTGGAACATGTGCTTCGGCTTCCTCGGCATCCAGTTCGGTTTCGCGCTGCAGAACGCCAACGTCAGCCGCATCTTCCAGACCCTGGGCGCGCCGATCGACGACATCCCGATGTTGTGGATCGCAGCGCCCCTGACCGGGCTGATCGTGCAACCCATCGTCGGCTACCTGTCCGACCGCACCTGGACCGGGCTGGGCCGGCGCCGGCCGTATTTCCTGATCGGCGCGGTGCTGGCGACCCTGGCGCTGCTGGCGATGCCGAACTCGCCGACGCTGTGGATCGCCGCCGGTCTGCTGTGGATCTTGGATGCGTCGATCAATATTTCGATGGAGCCGTTCCGCGCCTTCGTCGGCGATCAGTTGCCGCAGCAGCAACGGCCCACCGGCTACGCGATGCAAAGCTTCTTCATCGGCGTCGGCTCGGTGATCGCCAGCCTGCTGCCGTTCGCGCTGGCGCATTTCGGCGTCGGCAACACCGCCGCGCCCGGCGAGGTGCCCGATACGGTGCGCTACGCGTTCTACTTCGGCGGCGCGGTGCTGCTGCTGTCGGTGGCCTGGACGGTGCTGCGCACGCGCGAGTATCCGCCGCAGGAACTGCAGGCCTTCGATGAGGCGCCGGCGCTGCCCTCGCCGGAGCGCGACCGGGTGCGCTGTCTGTTGCTGGGCGCTTCGTGGATGGTGGTCGGCGGTATCTGCGCGACCGCGATCTCGATGATGGCGCTGGACCGGCAGTTGTACGTGCTGGCCGCGCTGATCGCGGCGTTCGGCCTGGCCTTGGTGCTGCGCGGGCTGGTCCGCGGCGGCGGCGGGTTCGCCACGGTGATGGACGATCTGGGCGCGATGCCGCCGACCATGCTGCGGCTGGCGGTGGTGCAGTTCTTCTCCTGGTTCGCCCTGTTCGCGATGTGGATCTACACCACCCCGGCGGTCACCCAACTGCATTACCACAGCAGCGATACCGCCTCGGCCGCTTACAACGAAGGCGCCAACTGGGTCGGGGTGTTGTTCGCCGCCTACAACGGGTTCGCCGCGCTGGCCGCGATCGCGATTCCGCCGCTGAGCCGGCGCTGGGGCCTGCGCTGGACCCATTTGTTCAATGTCGTTCTCGGCGGCGCGGGGTTGATCTCGATCGCGCTGATTCGCGACCCGCAATGGCTGCTGCTGTCGATGGTCGGCGTCGGCTTCGCCTGGGCCTCGATCCTGTCGCTGCCGTACGCGATGCTGTCCGACAGCGTGCCGGCGGCGAAGATGGGCGTGTTCATGGGCATCTTCAATTTCTTCATCGTGATTCCGCAGTTGGTTGCCGCCAGCCTGCTCGGGTTTCTGGTCAAGAAACTGTTCGGCGGGCAGCCGGCGATGGCCTTGGTGATCGGCGGGGTCAGTCTGTTTCTCGCCGGCGCCTGCGTGTTGTGGGTGCGCGAGCCCGGCACGGAGGCGCGCGCATGAAGGCGGCGCGCATCGCGTTGTTGGCGCTGGCTCTGTGCGGCTGCGCGCACGGCGCGGGCAAGGCCGCGCCGTCGTCCGATTACTACGGCACGTTGGAACCGATGGCAAGCGAGGCGGTGTACTTCGTCGTCACCGACCGTTTCGTCAACGGCGACACCGGCAACGATCAGCGCGAGCAGGGCGGGCCGGACCCGGCGACCCAAACCTTCGACCGTCCGGTGCCCGGCGCGCCGCCGGGGCGCAGCGACAACATCGGTTATCTGGGCGGCGACTTCAAAGGCTTGCTCGACAACGCCGAATACATCCGCGACATGGGCTTCGGCGCGGTCTGGCTGACGCCGATCGTCGACAACCCCGATCAGGCCTTCACCGGCGGCGACGCGGTGACCTGGGGCGGTGCGTTCCAGGATCGCGGCAAGACCGGTTATCACGGTTACTGGGGCGTGGATTTCTATCGCCTGGACGAGCATCTGCCCAGCCGCGATCTGGATTTCGCCGGATTGACCCAGGGCTTGAAGCGGCATGGGCTGAAGACGGTGCTCGACATCGTCGCCAATCACGGCTCGCCCTCGTTCACCATGCCGGTCGATCAGCCCAAGTACGGCGAGATCTATCGCGATGGCGTGTTGGTTGCCGATCATCAGAATCTCGCTCCGGAACGGCTGGATCCGGCGAAAAATCCCTTGCACCGGTTCTTCCATAACGAGAAGGATCTGGTCCAGTTGTCGAACATCGACGAGACCAATCCGGCGGTGCTGGATTATTTCGTCGGCGCCTACTCGCAATGGATCGATCAGGGCGCCGACGCGTTCCGCATCGACACCATCCGGCACATGCCGCCGGCGTTCTGGAAGAAATTCTCCGATCGTATCCGCGCCAAGCGGCCCGGGTTCTTCATGTTCGGCGAAGCCTTCGATTACAAGGCCGAGAACATCGCGCCGTTCACCTGGGCCGAAAACGGCGGCGTCAGCGTGCTGGATTTCCCGCTGAAGGAGCGCATGGCCGAGGTGTTCGGGCGCAAGCGCGGCGACTATGGCCTGCTCGCCGATCGGCTGTACCTTGCCGACGGCCCGTACGCGAATCCGTACGAGCTGATGACCTTCTACGACAACCACGACATGCCGCGTCTGGATGCCAGCGATGAAGGCTTCATCGACGCGAACAACTGGTTGTTCACCGCGCGCGGCATTCCGGTGATCTATTACGGCTCGGAAGTCGGGTTCGAACGCGGTCATGCCGAGCATGCCGGCAATCGCAATTACTTCGGGCAAGCGCGCATCGACGCGGCGCGCGCGCATCCGATCCGCGCGTCGCTCAAGCGCATCGCCAAGCTGCGCCAGGACTCGCCGGCGTTGCAGCGCGGCTTGCAGTTGAATGTGTTGTTGCAGGGCGATCGGGCGGCGTTTTATCGGGTCTACGAACATGCCGGCGTTGCCCAGATCGCGCTGGTGTTGCTCAACAAGGGCGATGCGCCGGCGCGGTTCGAGGTGAGCGAGTATCTGCAGGCCGGTCGTTGGCGCGCTGGTTTGGGCGGTGGCGAGACGGCGGTTGAGGACGGCGATGCGTTGCGCGCTTCGGTGCCGGCGCATGGGGTCGAGGTGTATCTGCTCGATGCGCCGGCGACGCGGGCGGATCTGGTGGCGGCGCTGGATCGGGCGATGGCGCGGGCGCGCCGGGTGTCGCCGAAGCGCTGAGCGGTTGAAAGTAATCGATCAAGTCGCCTGAAATACTCCACTCCGTCATTCCGGCGAAAGCCGGAATCCATTTTGCTGTTGCTCCTGCCTTTCCCCGGTTGACCGCGAAGCAAAATCAAAATGGATTCCGGCTTTCGCCGGAATGACGGAGTGGGGAGTGCGCGGGAATGTCAGGCCGCAGCAGCCCAACCACTCAAGCGCCGCAGGACTTACGCACCACCAAGGCCGTCGGCAACCGCTGGCTCTGCGCCGGTTCGCCGCGGATCAGCATCATCAACGTATCCACCAACAACTCGCCGGCCTGCTTGGTGTCCTGAAACACCGTAGTCAACGGCGGATGCGCGAAGCGCGCCATCGGAATATCGTCGAAGCCGACCACCGACACGTCCTCGGGAATGCGAAAGCCGTGTTCGGCCAAGGCGCGCATCGCGCCCAGCGCGATCAGATCGCTGGCGGCGAACACCGCGTCGAACGGCAGCCCGCGCGCGATCAGCTCGCGCGCGGCGGCGTGGCCGGCGTCTTCGGAGCTTTCCGCGTCGACCTGCAAGGCGCGGTCCAGCCCCAACCCGGCTTCGCCGAGCGCGCGGTCGCAGCCGATGAAGCGGTCGAGGAATTCCGGGTAATGGCTGGACGCGTCGCCGAGAAAGGCCACACGCTTGCGGCCCAGCGACAGCAAATGCGCGCCGGCCTGCAGGCCGCCGCCGACGTTCTCGCAACCGATCGACAAGCCCGGCTGGTCGGGCAGCACCGCGCCCCAGCGGACGAAGCGGGTGCCTTGTTCGACCAGTTTGCGCAGCTTGCCCTGGTAGGCCAGATAGTCGCCGTAGCCGAGCAGGATCAGGCCGTCGGCTTTCATGCTGTCTTCGTAGTCGGCGGCCCAGTCGTCGGACAGTTGCTGGAACGAGATCAGCAAGTCCTGGCCGTGGCGGGCGCAGGCGCGGGTGATCGAACCCAGCATCGACAGGAAGAACGGATTGATGTGCGACTCATCCGGCGTGGGATCTTCGAACAGCAGCAGCGCCAGCGTGCCCGAGCGCTGCCGGCGCAGGCTGGAGGCGTGGCGGTCGACTTTGTAGTTGAGCTCGCGCACCACCGCTTCGACCCGCTTGCGGGTTTCGGCGTTGACCAGCGGCGAGCCGCTGAGCACCCGCGACACCGTGGCCTGGGAGACGCCGGCCAGGTGGGCGATGTCGACCGAGGTGGCTTTGGACTTTTTGCGCATGGGGGCGAGTGTAGCGGGGGAGCTAAGGCGGCGTTGGGGAGCTGCAAATGCAGGTGATCCGGGAGGGGCGATGCCCGCGCCTGTTTCAGCCGCTTCCTACCCGCAGTTCCCCCAATCCCGCTTCACCTCCCCCGCTTCATTCCCCCCGCTCCAGCCGCGGATCCATCCACCCGCGCACCGCATCCACCACCACATTGATCGCCACGATCAGCGCGCCGATCACCAGCACCACGCCCAGCACCAGGGTGTAGTCGCGGTTGAGCGCGCCCTGCACGAAGTAGCGGCCCATGCCCGGGATGCCGAAGACCTGCTCGACCACCGCCGAGCCGGTGACCACGTTGATCAACGCCGGCGACAGCCAGGCCACCACCGGCAGCAACGCCGGTTTGAGCGCGTGCGCGAACAGCAGCCGGGTCTCCGACAGGCCGCGCGCGCGAGCGGCTTGCAGGTAATCGGCCGACAGGGTTTCCAGCATCGAGGCGCGGGTCAGCCGCGCGCAGTAGGCGATGTTGGGCAGGGCCAGGGCGATCGCCGGCAGCACCACGTTGTCCCACTCGCCCCAGCCGCCGGCGGGCAGCCAGTGCAGGGTCACCGCGAACAACAGCACCAGCAGCGGGGCGACCACGAACTTGGGGATCGCCAGGCCCAGGCCGGCGACGAACATCAGCACCCGGTCGGTCCAGCCGCCGGCGCGCAACGCCGCCCACACGCCCAGGCTCACGCCCAGCAGCAGCGCCAGCAGCAAGGCGATGCCGCCGTTGAGCGCCGACACCGGCAGCGCGTTGGCGATGAGCTGGTTGACGGTGTAATCGGGGTATTGGAACGACGGGCCCAGGTCGCCGCGGACCGCATCGCCGAGCCAGCCCAGGTATTGCATCGCCAGCGGTTGGTCGAGCCGGTACTGCGCATCCAGCACCGCCTGCACTTCCGGCGGCGCGGCTTTTTCGGTGTCGAACGGGCCGCCCGGCGCCGCGCGCAGCAGCACGAAGCACAGCGTGGCCAGCAGCCACAGGGTAATCAGCGCTTCCAGCAGGCGCGAAGCGAAGCGGCGCAGCATCGGCGCGGCGCGCATCAGACCTGCACGCCGAACAAGCGCCCGACCGCGGTCGCCGCGGCCATCGCCAACGCGCCCCAGAACGCCACCCGCAACGCGCCGCGCACGATCGGCGCGCCGCCGGTCCAGGCCGCCAGCGCGCCGGAAATCGACAGCGCCACCAGCGTGGCCGGGATCGCCACGGCCTGCACCTGCCCGGGCGGCGCCAGCAGCACCGCCGCGATCGGCAGCGCCGCGCCGCAGACGAAGGCGCAGGCCGAGGCCAGCGCGGCCTGCACCGGCCGCGCGCGCAAGGTGTCGGTGATGCCCAGCTCATCGCGCGCGTGACTGCCCAACGCGTCGTGCGCGGTCAGCTGGCGCGCGACTTCCTGGGCCAGCTCGGGGCTCAGGCCGCGCTGCACGTAGATCAGCGCCAACTCTTGCAGCTCGCTGTGCGGATCTTCGGCCAGCTCGCGCCGCTCCACCGCGATGTCGGCGCGTTCGGTGTCGGCTTGCGATCGCACCGACACGTACTCGCCGGCGGCCATCGACATCGCCCCGGCGACGGTGCCGGCGATGCCGCTGGTCAACACCGCGGCCGCGTCGGCGCCGCTGGCGGCGACCCCGACCACCAGGCCTGCGACCGAGACGATGCCGTCGTTGGCGCCCAGCACCGCCGCGCGCAACCAGCCCACCCGTTCGGAGCGGTGCGCGGCCGGATTGCGGCTGCGCGCATGCGGACGCTGCGACGGCGCGGTCATGGCGACAGGCTCAGCCAGCGGCTGGCGTGACGGTCCAGCGCATTGGCGTGGAAGCCGCGCACGCGTTCGGACACCAGATGCTTGGAGGAATAGAAGTACAAGGGAATCGCCGCGTTGTGGTTGAGCAGACGTTGTTCGGCCGCGCGCAGCCAAGCGTCGCGCGCGGCCTGCGAATGCGCCGCGTCGGCCTTGGCCAGACGCTCGCGGTAACCCGCGTCGTCGTAGCCCATCCAGTTCAAGGGGCCGTCGCTGCCGAAGGCGGCGAGAAAATTGCGCGCGTCGGGCAGGTCGCCGATCCAGCCGCCGCGGAACACCTGGGTGATCGCGCGTTGCTTGCGGTTCTGCACGAAGACTTTCCATTCCTCGTTGCGCAGCCGCACTTGCACGCCCAGGGTCTGCCGCCACATCGCCGCGACCGCCAGCGCCAGTCGGCGGTGCGGGGTGGAGGTGTTGTAGCGCAGCTCGATCGTCAACGGATGCTCGCTGCCGTAACCGGCGTAGCGGTACAGCGCGCGCGCATGCGCCTCGCGCTGGGCTTGCGGCCACTTCGCCCAGGGGGTTTGCGCGGGCGTGTAGCCGGCGATGCCCGGCGGCACGATCCCGTACGCCGGGGTTTCGCCCAGCCCGGTCACATAGCGGGTGAGTTTGTCGCGATCCACCGCCATCGACAGCGCGCGGCGCAGCGCCAAGGCCTTGTCGTCGCAGCGCGCCGATGCGCAGGCCGCATCGCGGAACGGCGCCTGGGTGGTGTTGAAGCCGAGCCAGAACGCGCCCAGGTACGGCGACAACCGCAATCGCTCGCCGAAGCGCTTGCGCAGCGCGGGCAAGGGCTGCGGCGGCACCACCTCGGTGATGTGCAGGTCGCCGGCGGCGAAGCGTTGCAACTCGGCGGCCGCGTCCTCGGTGACGTGATAGCGCACGCGCTCGATCGCCACCGCGGCTGCGGCATGGAAATTCGGATTCTTCTCGACCTGCAGATTCGCCTGCGGCGTCCACGCCTGCAATCGGTACGCGCCGTTGGACACCAGCCGGCCCGGCTGCGTGTGTTGCGCGCCGTAGCGCTCCAGCGCCGGCAGATACACCGGAAACGCGATCGGCAAGGTCAGCAGCGCCGGCAGCGAGGCGCTGCGGTTGAGGGTGAACACCACGGTGCGCGGGTCCGGCGCGGCCACCCCGAGCCGCTCGGGCGGCAGCTTGCCGGCCTGCACCGCCTGGGCGTTGTCGAGCGCGTCGAACAGCTCGCCGAACGGCGCGGCGGTGGCCGGGGCGAAGGCGCGGCGGAAGCTGGCCCGCACCTGCGCGGCGTCCAGCGGCTCGCCGTTGCTCCAGCGCAAGCGCTCGCGCAGGGTGAAGGTCCAGGTGCGGCCGTCGGCCGACACCGACCAGCGCTCGGCCATGCCCGGCACCAGCCGGCCGTGGGCGTCTTCGGTCACCAGGCCTTCGTACAGATCCCGCAGCACGTTGCCGCAGGCCACTTCCTGACAGCGGTGCGCGTCCAGCGTGCTCGGCTCGGGCCCGTTGCCGCGTTCCAATTGCGTCGTGGCCGTCTGCGCAGGCACGGCGGGCGCCATCAGCGCCAGTAGCAGGGCCGGACCATAGCGTTGCAGGGCGGACGTTGTTCGGCGCAAGAGGGGCTCTACACTGCCTGGGTCTTGCGATTGTAGGCGACCCGCCGCATATCCAGACCCTGAAAGCGTGTGTAGTAGTGCAAGGTAGGTTCCCAGGGCATCGGGCCGGCCCCCGCTTGGCGGGATGCCGGCCGCGGTCGTTGCGGCGCGCTCGGCGCCCGCGCGATCGCTGCCCCGGTCCCGTCGATCGATTCGAACAGTGAGGTGGATGTGTCCGGTCCCAGCCAGGTCAAGGATCTTGAGATTCCCGACATCAAGGGCGGCGCGCGCGCCGTGCTGGTGGATTACCTGGCCTCGGGCGTGCGCCCGGAGTCGGATTGGAAGATCGGCACCGAACACGAGAAGTTCGGCTTCCGCACCGACGATCTGCGTCCGCCGACCTTCGACGGCGAGCGCGGCATCGAGGCCTTGCTCAAGGGACTGACCCAGTTCGGCTGGGCGCCGGTGGAAGAAAAGGGGCGGGTGATCGCCCTGACCCGCGACGACGCCTCGGTCTCGCTGGAACCGGCCGGGCAGCTGGAATTGTCCGGCGCGCCGCTGGCGACGCTGCACGACACCTGCGTGGAAGCGGCGACCCACCTGCGCGAAGTGCGCACCGTCGCCGAACCGATGGGCCTGGGCTTTCTGGGCATGGGTTTCCAGCCCAAGTGGCGCCGCGACGAAATGCCGTGGATGCCCAAGGGCCGCTACAAGATCATGCGCGAGTACATGCCCAAGGTCGGCAACCTCGGCCTGGACATGATGACCCGCACCAGCACCGTCCAGGTCAATCTGGACGTGCGCGACGAAGCGGACATGGTGAAGAAATTCCGCGTGTCGCTGGCGCTGCAGCCGATCGCCACCGCGCTGTTCGCCGATTCGCCGTTCACCGAGGGCAAGCCCAACGGCTATCTGTCCTACCGCTCGCACATCTGGACCGACACCGATCCCGATCGCACCGGCCTGCTCGATTTCGTGTTCGAAGACGGCTTCGGTTATGAGCGTTACGTCGATTACCTGCTCGATGTGCCGATGTATTTCGTGTACCGCGACGGCCAGTACATCGACGCCAGCGGCCAATCCTTCCGCGATTACCTCGACGGCAAGTTGCCGGCGTATCCGAATCAGCGCCCGACCTTGAAGGACTGGGCCGACCACACCACCACCGCGTTCCCGGAAGTGCGGCTGAAGAAGTATCTGGAAATGCGCGGCGCCGATTCGGGCCCGTGGAACCGGATCTGCGCGCTGTCGGCGTTCTGGGTCGGCCTGTTGTACGACGCCGAAGCCTTGGACGCGGCCTGGGACCTGGTGCTGGACTTCAATCCGGCCGAACGCCACGCGCTGCGCGACGGCGTGCCCAAGCACGGTTTCCAGCTGCCGTTCCGCGACGGCAAGGTGCTGGATCTGGCGCGGCGCGCGCTGGAGATTTCCGCGCACGGCCTGAAGCGGCGCGCGCGCTTGAACCACAACGGCGCCGACGAGTCGATCTATCTGGAGCCGTTGACCGAATTCGTGGCGATGGGCAAAAGCCCGGCCGAGCGCAAGCTGGAACTGTTCCACGGCGCCTGGGGCGGCAGCGTCGACCCGGTGTTCAAGGAGTTCGCTTACTGAGCGCGGCCGGCGCCGGTGCGGCGCCGCTGCGCAGCGCGATCACCGCACCGCAGACGATCAGCGCCGCGCCGACCCAGGTCGACGCGCGCGCGATGTGGCCGAACAACCACCAGTCCAGCAGCGCGCTGACCGGCACCGCCACATACATCAGCGGCGCCAGGGTCGAGGCGTTGTCCATGCCGCGGTAGGCCAGATCGCGCAGCGACTGGCTGCCCAGACTGCACGCGGACATGCCCGCCAGCGCCAGAGTCAGCACCCACGCCGATGCGCTGTCGCCGAGCCATTGCGGCTGCGCCGGCAGGTGGGCGAAGCCGAGCGCCGCCAACGGCAGGCCCACCAGCGAGGCCTGAAAATACAGCTTGAACTGATTGCGGAACGGCGGTTGATGCTGGGCGCTGCGATAGAACAGCACCTGCGAAGCGGCCATCGCCACCGCGCCGAGCAGCGACACCAGCGCGTTGCCGTCGAGCCCGCGCGCGTCCGGCCGCAGCACCACCAGCACGCCGACAAAGCCCACGCTCAGCCCGGCGATGGTCGCCGCGCGCAAGCGCTCGCCCAGCCACAGCCGCGCGATCAACGGAATGAACAGCGGCCCGGTGTTGTACAGCAGCACCGCTTGCAGCAAGTCCCCGCGCATCGCCGCGAGCACGAAACAGCCTTGCGACACGATCACGCACACCGCACGCACCCAGGCCGGCCGGTCGGCGAAGGACGCGACCGCGCGCCAGTCCTCGCGTTTGGCCAGGGCCACCAGCACCAGCCCCGGCAACAGGAAGCGCAGCCAGGTCACCAGCTCCGGCGGCAGCCCGCGGGTGTAGCGGCTGAGCAGGCCGAGCAGGGCCAGGCAAGTGGAGGCGGCGGCCATCAGCCCGGCGCGCAGCGCCAAGGGCCGGGAGGGCGAGGGAGCGATCGAGGCTAGCGTGGGAACGGCGGGCATGTGGTAAATGTAGGCCCGCGATAGTATTCGGAAAATCTGGAATTTCCAGAGGAGTGGTAAGTAAAAATGACCACAGACCGCCCTCCCGCCCGGCGCCTGCCGCCGCTGCGCGCGCTGCAGGCCTTCGCCGCGGTGGTCCAGCACGACGGCATGCGCCGCGCCGCCGAGCGCCTGCACCTGAGCCACGCCGCGCTGAGCCAGCACGTCCAGCACCTGGAAGAGGCCTTCGGCCTGCGCCTGCTCGACCGCAGCGGCGGCCGTGCCCGGCCGACCCCGTTGGGGCGCGAATACGGCGAGGCGCTGATCGCCGGTTTCGAACAGATCGAAGCGGCGACCGCGCGCTTGCGACTGCGCGGCGACGACAGCCGGCGCCTGGTCCTCGGCGCGCCGACCAGCCTCAGCGTGAGCCTGTTGTTGCCGAGCATCGAAGAGTTCTCCGCCCGCGCCGGTTTCGACCTGCAATTGTTCTGCCCGGTCACCGTGGCCGATCTGGCGCAAGCGCGGGTCCACGCCTTGTTGATGCACGGCGATCCGCGCGCGCACGGCCTGCAGGGCGAGTTGCTGTTCGAACAAGCGTTAGTGCCGATGGCCGCGCCGGAACTGGTTGCGCGATTGGACCCGCAGCGCTGGTGGCGCGAACCGGCGCCCGGCGCGCGGGTGCTGCACGTGGTCAGCGAAGGCTGGCGCGGCGATTGGCCGGCGTGGTTCGGCGAAGACACCGCGACTTGGCCGTTGCCTCAGCTCAGCTTGTCCTCGCCGATGCCGGCGATCAGCGCCGCGCTGGCGGGGCAGGGCATCGCCTTGCTGTATCCGCGACTGGTCGCCGAGCGTCTGGCCAACGGCGAATTGCAGGCGTTGCCGACGCCGTTCGAGCCGCCGGTCAAACGTTTGTATTTGGCGTGGTTGCCCGAAGCCGACGGCGGCGCGCGCTTGGCGCGGGTGCGCGATTGGGTGGTGGAGTTGATGGCGGGGACTGGTGAGGGCGCCGGTTCGCTGCGAGTTTCG